>NZ_JBSFHA010000091.1:0-42980 GCF_053596855.1 Streptomyces sp. NPDC001617 | reverse complement strand
ACCGGCCGCACCTGATCACAGGCTGCCTGCCGACCACCGGCCTGGACCTTCAGGGCCTGATCGAGACACCGGACATCACGGATTCAACCTGAGTACCTGCATCTCCACGAGTCGGGCTGTCGCGGTCGGGGGTTGCCCGCTGCAACAGCCAGTCGGAACAGGCGTTCGGCTCCATGCAGGTCCCCGGCTGCTTCACGGATGGCGGCGATTCGGATCAAGGCGAATCGGTGGCCGGCCTCGATGGCCTGTTGCGCGAGTCTTTCGACGTCCTCTTGCGCGCCGGCTGCCTCTCGCATCTCTGCGAGACGGACTAGGGCGAAGGACTGTCCAGCGCGCGCTGCCCGCCGGGCGAGTTGCTCGGCTTCTTCATGGTGGCCCGCCACTTCCCGCTCAGCGGCGAGCCGGGCCAGCGCACTGGCGTTTCCTACCAGGCCCGCGCGTTGGCAAAGGCGTTGTGCTTCCCTGCGGGCTGCTGGTCCGCCGGCTTCGCGTATTGCGGCAAGCCGTACGTGTCGGCGGCGGCTGAATCCTGACCCGGTGTGGCGCTTGGGTTCCAACTAGCGTGTCACGGCTCAGTGCAGCGACGTCGCTCAGTTTCCAGCTGTGCCAACTATCTTGCTTATGTGCCAACTAAAATGCTTGGTCCCAGCGACCCGTCTTCCGGTCACAGCCCCACGATCTTGTTCCACCTCTTCGCGAACTCCACCCGCTCCTTCGACGTGATGTCCCGGGCGATCACCAGCCGCTTGCGCATCGCGGCGTCCGGGAAGATCAGCGGGTTCTCGGCGAGGGCGGCCGTGTCCTTGTCCTTCGAGGAGGCGAGGACGTCCTGGGCGGCCGGGACGGGGCAGACGTAGTTCACCCAGGCGGCGAGTTCGGCGGCGACCTCGGGCTCGTAGTAGTAGTCGACGAGCCGCTCGGCGTTGCGCTTGTGCAGGGCGCGGTCCGGGACCATCAGGGAGTCCGACCACAGCTCCGCGCCCTCCTCGGGGACGAGGAAGCGGATGTCCGGGTTGTCGGCCTGCAGCTGGATGACGTCGCCGGAGTACGCCTGACAGGCCAGAACGTCTCCGGTGACCAGGTCCTTGGTGTAGTCGTTGCCGGTGAAGCGGCGGATCTGGCCGTTGTTCACGTACTTCTCGACCTGGTCGCACACCGTGTCGAAGTCGGCGGCCGTCCACTTGGTGATGTCGACGCCGTTGCCCTGCATCAGCAGCGCGAACGCCTCGTCCAGCCCGGACAGGAGGGTCACCCGGCCCTTGAGGTCCTTCGCCCACAGGTCGGAGACATGACGGATCTCCCGCCCCAGCTTCTTCCGGTTGTACGCGATCCCGGTGATGCCCGACTGCCACGGCACCGTGTACCTGCGGCCGGGGTCGAAGGCCGGTGAACGCAGCTGCGGATCAAGGTACTTGGCCACGTTCGACTGCTTGGCCCGGTCCATCTTCTGGGCCCACCCCAGCCGCACGAACCGCGCGCACATCCAGTCGCTCATGACGATCAGGTCGCGCCCGGTCTGCTGGTGGTTCATCAGCGCCGGGCTGATCTTGCCGAAGAACTCGTCGTTGTCGTTGATCTCCTCGGTGTACTTGACGGAGATCCCCGTGCGCTTCTCGAACGCCTCCAGCGTCGGCCGACTGTTCGGATTGTCGTCGCCGGTGTCGATGTACAGGGGCCAGTTCGCCCAGGTCAGCCGCTTGTCACTGGCGGACAGATCGGCGACGGCCCGCTCACCGGGCCGCACATACGCGGCGGGCACCCCGCAGCCGGCCAGTCCGCCGAGTACCGCGGCCCCGCCCAGCGCGCGCAGCAGGGCCCGACGGGACGGCGAGGGGTTCTTCGGTGTGAGGGACATTGACGCAGCATGCCGCCCCTGACTGTGGACGGACAACCGACGCAGCGTCGAGTGGGACCGCGCGGGCCGGACAGGTTGTCGATCAGAGCCGGTCGATCAGAGGCGCGGGGGCGGGGAGAGCGGGGGCTGGGAGATACCGGGCGGGGGCTGGGAGATATCGGGCGCGGGCAGGGAGACGCCAACCGGGGGTAGGGAGACGCCGGTTGCGGGCAGGGAGACCCCAACCGGGGGTAGGGAGACACCGGCCGCGGGCAGGGAGACCTCCACCGCCAGCCCGCCCGTCGGCCGTGTCAGCGCCCGCACCCGCCCTCCGTGCGCGGCGACCACGGCCGCGACGATGGACAGACCGAGGCCCAGCCCGTCCCGCTTGCGGACGCGATCCGGGCCGAGCCGACGGAAGGGCTGGAAGAGCCCCGCGGCCTGATCCGCCGCAATCACCGGCCCACTGTTCTCGATCCGCAGCCCGGGCCGCCCCGCCGCGTCCACGCCCGTCCACACGCTCACCCAACCGCCCTCCCCCGCAGGGAGGTTGCGCCGTACGGCGTTCTCGCTCAGGTTCACCACCAGCCGCTCGACGAGCTGCGGATCGCCGAACACGACCGCGGGCTCCAACCGGGCTTCCACCCGCCACCCGACGGCCTGCTCCCCGATGTCCAGTTCCTCGTGGTCCCGCTCCCCGGTGCCAGAACCCCCGACACCCCGCTCCGCACCCTCCCGCTCCCCGATGCCAGAACCCCCGACACCCCGCTCCCCGGCGTCCCGGCACCCACCGCCCCGCCCCCTTCCCCCCGGCAGCCGCTCCCGCACGATCGCTGCCAGATCCACCAACTCGCGTCGCTCCAGTCCCCGTTGGCTCCGGGCCAGGGTCAACAGCGCGTCGATCAGCCGCTCCTGCTCCTGCCCGGCCGCCCGCACGCGCAACAGGGCTGCTCTCAGGTCCTGTCGGGACGCGGTCGGGTCGGCCAGCGTGACGTCCACGATGGTCTGCTGAAGCGTGAGCGGGGTCCGCAGCTCGTGCGACGCGTTGGCGACGAACTGCTTCTGGGCCTCGAACGCCCCCTCCAGCCGAGCCAGTACGTCGTCGAAGGTGTCGGCCATCGCCTTCAACTCGTCGTGGGGCCCGGACACCGCGAGCCGTTCGTGCAGGTTGTCGGCGGAGATACGGCGGGCGGTACCGGTCATCACCCGCACCGGCGCCAGCACCCGCCCGGCCATCAGCCAGCCGAGCGCGACGGACGCCAGCGCCATCACGGCGAGCGCGACGGCGGCGTAGACGAGCAGTTCGTGCAGCTGGTCCCGGCGGATGACCTCGGCGACGGCGCGGATGGTCGCCGGACTGGTCGGCGTGGCGCCCTCGTCGGGCCGACCGGGCCCCTCGACCGAGGTGAGGGAGTGCCCGCCCGCGACGGAGCTCGCGGCGAGGAAGTAGACGACCCCCAGCAGCACCGCGCCGGCCACCACGAACAGGGCGCTGTACAGGAGGGTGAGCCGCCACCGGATGCTGCGCGGGAACAGCCGTACGGCCCCGTGCCCTGTCATCGGATCCGGTACCCGGCCCGGTCCACCGTCTCGATCAACGGCGGCTCCCCCAGCTTCCGCCGCAGCCGGCTCACCGTGACCTTCACGGTCTGGCTGAACGGATCCGCGGCCTCGTCCCATGCCCGCTCCAACAGCTCCTCGGTCGACACAACGACCCCTTGCGCACCGAGCAGAAGCTCCAGCACCGCGAACTCCTTGGGACTGAGCGGCAGTTGGGACCCGTCCCGCAGGGCCTCCCGCCGCGCCGGGTCCAGCCGCAGCTCGCCCCGGACCAGAACCGGCGGCAACGCGGGCTGCGCACGCCGCGCCAACGCCCGTATACGAGCGACGAGTTCGGCGAAGGCGAAGGGCTTGGCCACATAGTCGTCGGCCCCCAGACCCAGCCCCGCGACCCGATCGGCCACGGTTCCCGAAGCGGTCAGCATCAGCACCCGCGCCCGACTGCCACCGGCGGCCAGCCGCCGACACACCTGGTCCCCGTGCACACCGGGCAGATCCCGGTCCAGCACGACGACGTCGTATCCATTGACCTCGGCGCGCTCCAGGGCGGTCGGCCCGTCAAGGGCGAGATCGACGGCCATCCCCTCCCGGCGCAGCCCTGCGGCCACGGTCTCGGCGAGCTCTTCGTGGTCCTCGACCACCAGCACACGCATGGCTTCCAGTGTGGAGGCCGACCGGTTACACGCACATAAGACCGACCGTTCCGCTGCTGTAACCGCCGTCCGAGTTGCCTGGACGTCGTCAGCGAAAGCGCGTCACCACAGGAGGTACCCATGCGTGCTCTGGCAAGCCGGCCGAAGCGGATCGCCCTCGGCATCGCCGTCCTCACGGCCGCCGCCCTCGGCACGGTCAGCGCGTCGGCGGCCCAGGCATCCGGCCCGTCGACCGCGAAGCCGCATCACACCGCCGCGCCCAGGTCCCTCAAGCCGGGAGGCTTCGCCGTGGCCTACCAGCCGACCTCGAACGCCCCGGACGACCTCAACTCCGCGAACGACGACTTCGCCGGCTGCATGCGCGACCAGGGCCAGACGGTCTTCCCGCGCTTCCACGCCGCGAAGGACAAGGAGGGCCACGTCCGCCTGCGGGTGAGGATCACCGGCGCCGGGTTCGACCCGACATCGGGCGGCTACCAGAAGGCCCTCAAGGAGTGCGGCCCGATCCTCGAGAAGACCGGCATCACCTTCCCCGAGCCCGGCCACCCCTTCCCGACGCCCGACCCGGCCAAGGGCCCGGGCGAGGGCGGCTCCACCCGCATCGACCCGGGCAGGCCCGGCGACCCTGGCCTGACGACCGGCCTCAAGCAGGCCTAGCCACAACGTCCCTACGGGGCGCGGGGCTGTGTCGATGTGCGGCTACCGCCGCGTGCGCTCGACCAGCCCCCACGCCCCCGCAGGCGCCATACAACCGGTCTACGCGTCCAGAGACGTCATCACGTGCTTGATCCGCGTGTAGTCGTCAAACCCGTACGCGGACAGGTCCTTGCCATACCCGGACTTCTTGAAGCCACCGTGCGGCATCTCCGCCACCAACGGAATGTGCGTGTTGATCCACACACACCCGAAGTCCAGCTTCTTCGACATCCGCATCGCACGCCCGTGATCCTTGGTCCACACCGAGGAGGCGAGGGCGTACTCCACACCGTTCGCCCACTCCACCGCCTGCTCCTCGTCGGAGAAGGACTGCACGGTGATGACCGGCCCGAAGACCTCGTTCTGGATGATCTCGTCGTCCTGCTGCAGCCCGGACACCACGGTCGCCGCGTAGAAGTACCCCTTCTCCCCGACCTGGTGCCCACCGGCCTCCACCTTGGCGTGCGCGGGCAGCCGCTCGATGAACCCGGAGACCTGCTTCAGCTGGTTCGGGTTGTTGAGCGGCCCGTACAGCACGTCCTCGTCATCCGGCTGCCCGGTCTTCGTCTCGGCCGCCGCCTTCGCCAGCGCCGCCACGAACTCGTCGTGGATGGACGACTGCACCAGCACCCGGGTGGCCGCCGTACAGTCCTGCCCGGCGTTGAAGAACCCCGCCACGGAGATGTCCTCGACGGCCTTGGCGATGTCGGTGTCCTCGAACACGACGACCGGCGCCTTGCCACCCAGCTCCAGGTGAACCCTCTTCAGGTCCTTGGACGCGGACTCGGCCACCGACATGCCCGCCCGCACGGACCCGGTGATGGAGGCCATCGCCGGCGTCGGGTGCTCGACCATCAGCCGCCCGGTGTCACGATCACCGGTGATGACGTTGAAGACACCCTTGGGCAGGACCGATCCGATGATGTCGGCGATCAGGACGGTCGACGCGGGCGTGGTGTCCGACGGCTTCAGCACCACCGTGTTGCCCGCCGCGATGGCCGGCGCGAACTTCCATACGGCCATCATCATCGGGTAGTTCCACGGCGCCACCTGCGCGCACACACCCACCGGCTCACGGCGGACGATCGACGTCATCCCGTCCATGTACTCGCCGGCGGAGCGTCCCTCCAGCATCCGCGCCGCGCCCGCGAAGAAGCGGATCTGGTCGACCATCGGCGGGATCTCCTCGGACCGTGTCAGCCCGATCGGCTTGCCCGTGTTCTCGACCTCCGCCGCGATCAGTTCCTCGGCCCGCTCCTCGAACGCGTCGGCGATCTTCAGCAGGGCCTTCTGCCGCTCGGCCGGGGTGGTGTCGCGCCAGGCCGGGAAGGCCGCGGCGGCGGCCGCCATCGCGGCGTCGACGTCCGCCTGTCCGGACAGCGGCGCGGTCGCGTACGCCTCGCCCGTCGCGGGGTTGACCACGTCCGTGGTCCGTCCGTCGGCGGCGTCCCGGAACTCACCGTCGATGTAGTTGCGCAGACGACGCAGCTCGGTGCTCACTGCCGGCCCTCCAAGTTCGAGTGGATCCAACGTGTCCATTGGCTGAGACACCCACACTAATCCGAGAGCCCACGTTTTCAACACCCCCGCTCGCCGGATGGCTGCGAAATCCGCAGGTCTCGCTCACGTAAACAACGAATTTCATCGGTCACTGCTTGCGGAACTGTCGAGACGTCGTGCACAGTGAGGTCGTGGCCAGTCGAAGCGCAGAGCAAAGGGACTCGTCCCGCGAGTCCAGGAACGGCACTCCCCATCTGGATGCCGTCTCCCTCGCCATCATCGAACAGCTCCAGGAGGACGGCCGCCGGCCGTACGCCGCCATCGGCAAGGCCGTCGGCCTCTCCGAGGCTGCCGTGCGCCAGCGCGTCCAGAAGCTGCTCGACCAGGGCGTGATGCAGATCGTCGCCGTCACGGACCCGCTCACCGTGGGCTTCCGTCGGCAGGCGATGGTCGGGATCAACGTCGAGGGCGATGTCGAGTCGATCGCCGAGGCGCTGACTGACATGTCGGAAGTCGAGTACGTGGTGATGACCGCGGGCTCGTTCGACATCCTCGCGGAGATCGTCTGCGAGGACGACGACCACCTGCTGGACGTCATCAACAAACGCATCCGGTCACTGCCCGGCGTGCGCTCCACCGAGAGCTTCGTCTACCTCAAGCTCAAGAAGCAGACCTACATGTGGGGAACCCGATAACCGTGAGCCAGAAGGACCTCAGCAAGACCGCGTACGACCACCTGTGGATGCACTTCACCCGCATGTCCTCGTACGAGAACTCCCCCGTCCCGACCATCGTCCGGGGCGAGGGCACCTACATATACGACGACAAGGGCAAGCGCTACCTCGACGGTCTCGCCGGTCTGTTCGTGGTCCAGGCCGGTCACGGCCGCACGGAACTCGCCGAGACCGCCTTCAAGCAGGCCCAGGAGCTGGCGTTCTTCCCGGTCTGGTCCTACGCCCACCCGAAGGCCGTGGAGCTGGCGGAGCGCCTCGCCGACCACGCGCCGGGCGACCTGAACAAGGTCTTCTTCACCACCGGCGGCGGCGAGGCCGTCGAGACCGCCTGGAAGCTCGCCAAGCAGTACTTCAAGCTGGTCGGCAAGCCCACCAAGTACAAGGTCATCTCCCGCGCGGTCGCCTACCACGGCACCCCGCAGGGCGCCTTGTCGATCACCGGCCTGCCGGCCCTGAAGGCCCCCTTCGAGCCGCTGGTCCCCGGCGCCCACAAGGTCCCGAACACCAACATCTACCGCGCCCCGATCCACGGCGACGACCCCGAGGCCTTCGGTCGCTGGGCCGCCGACCAGATCGAGCAGCAGATCCTCTTCGAGGGCCCGGACACGGTCGCCGCGGTCTTCCTGGAGCCGGTCCAGAACGCGGGCGGCTGCTTCCCGCCCCCGCCCGGCTACTTCCAGCGCGTCCGCGAGATCTGCGACCAGTACGACGTGCTCCTGGTCTCCGACGAGGTCATCTGCGCCTTCGGCCGCCTGGGCACGATGTTCGCCTGCGACAAGTTCGGCTACGTCCCGGACATGATCACCTGCGCCAAGGGCATGACGTCCGGCTACTCCCCCATCGGCGCGTGCATCATCAGCGACCGGCTGGCCGAGCCGTTCTACAAGGGCGACAACACCTTCCTGCACGGCTACACCTTCGGCGGCCACCCGGTCTCCGCGGCGGTCGGCCTCGCCAACCTCGACCTGTTCGAGCGCGAGGGCCTCAACCAGCACGTCCTCGACAACGAGGGCGCGTTCCTGTCGACCCTCCAGAAGCTGCACGACCTGCCGATCGTCGGCGACGTCCGCGGGAACGGCTTCTTCTACGGCATCGAGCTCGTGAAGGACAAGGCCACCAAGCAGTCCTTCAACGACGAGGAGACCGAGCGCGTCCTCTACGGCTTCCTCTCCAAGGCCCTCTTCGAGAACGGCCTGTACTGCCGTGCCGACGACCGCGGCGACCCGGTCGTCCAGCTCGCCCCGCCGCTGATCTCCAACCAGGAGACCTTCGACGAGATCGAGCAGATCCTGCGCGCGACCCTCACGGAGGCGTGGGCGAAGCTCTGATGAGCTGACCCTGTGATCAACAACGGCCCCGGTGCCGCCCGTTCGAGTGAGAAACGGGCGACCGGGGCCGTGTGCTGTCCGGCCTCGGGGCGATGCCTGCCTAGCGTGCGAGTGACTGATCGGCCCTGTCTTCGTTCCCCCGCACGGGGGATTGGCACGGCAATGACGGATCTGACTCGAGGTGTACGCCCATGGTGGCCCCGCCGGACAACGACGTGCTCTGGGCACGCACCCTGCACTTCCAGCACCGCGATGGCTCGCCCGCGCTCAGCGGCGTCTCGATCGGCGTCCAGGAGGGCGAGATCCTCGCCGTCAGCGGCCCGCGCGGCAGCGGCAAGACGACGTTGCTGCGCTGTCTCTCCGGCCTGGTTCCGGCCCAGCGGGGCGAGGTCTGGTTCAACAGCGTGCCGGTCCACACGATGGGCCCGCTCACCCGGGAACGCCTGCGCCGCGACCGCTTCGGCTGGATCGACCCGGCACCGGTCCTGGTCCCCGAGCTGAACGCCTGGGAGAACGCCGCCCTCCCCCTGATGCTCCGCGGCACCAGCCGCCGGCGCTCGAAGACGGCGGCCCTGGAGTGGCTGGAGCGCCTGGACATCGGCGACCGCTCCCGCAAACGCCCGCACGAACTGACCCAGGCGGAACGCCAGCGCGTGTCGATCGCGCGAGCCCTGGCCCCGGCCCCGGCGATCCTGTTCGCCGACGAGCCGACGGCCCCCCTCCACCGCGCGGACCGCGCCCATGTGCTGAGGACATTGACGACCGCGGCCCGCTCCCACGGCATCACGGTGGTCCTGGCGACGCACGACGCGGAGACGGCCGCGCTGGCGGACCGCACGGTGTCGTTGCTCGACGGCCGTCGGGTCAACACCGTCCACCTCCCCCCGGTCACGGAGCCGGAAGGCCAGGGGGCCACGTGCTCGCTCTCCGTCTGACCCGCGGCTCCGACCCGGCCGTCCACCTCCGCCGCCTCCTGGTGGCGGTCGCGTCGGCGGGCACGGGCTTCCTCCTCCTGTGCACCCTCGGCTACGCGCTGAACCACCCCGACTCCCCCTCGGCCTCCCTCCTCCGCCTGGCCTGGTGCCTGACCCCCCTGGCAGCCACGGTCCACTTCGCCGTGGCGGTGGCCCGGACAGACCCCGCCACCAAACCCCGCCCCGGCCTCTCGGCAGTCGGCCTGGGCCCGGGCCGCCTCATGACCATCGCGGCCACGACAACGGCCCTCTCCAGCACCCTCGGCTCCCTGCTGGCCCTCCTCGTCTTCCTCCACCTCCGAGGCGATCTGACAGGCATGCCCTTCGACGGCACGGCCTCCGACTTCCTCGCCTCGGACAAGGACCTGCCCTTGCCGGCGGCCCTGACACTGCTGGCCCTCGTCCCGGCGATCGCGTCGGTCACGGTGGCGCTGGTGCTACGGCCACGGGATGCGCGGCCGGTCTCAACGAAGAGCACAGGACGCTCGTACGGCCGCTTCGGCACGTACGGCAGGCCGGGGGCCCCACGGGAGACGTTCGGCGCCTACGGCCGCTTCGGCGCGCGCCTTCGTCAGGCCACCCAGTCCGCGGGCAGTCGTGGCGCCGGGGCGGCTCCCGGCCCCAGGACAGGCGGCACCCCGCCGGCGCGGGCAAGCGACTCCCACCCCCCGGCCGCAACCGACGGCACCCCGCAGACAACGGACACCACAGCCAACCCCCCAGCCCCCCGCAAACCCCCCGCCGGCCTCCCCTGGGGCATCGCCACCCTCACCGCAGGCCTGGCCGTGGAGGCCTACGCCAGCCGCGCCCTCCCCGCCGACCTCTCCACCACCCCCGCCCTCCTCCTGGGCCTCACCCTCACCACCCTCGGCCTGGCCCTCACCGCCCCCGCCCTCACCCACTTCACCGGCCGTCTCCTCCAGTCCGCCCGCCCCGGCGCCCTACGCCTCCTCGCCGGCCGCGTCCTCATGGAAGAAGCCACCCGCATCGGCCGCCCCCTCGGCATCGTCTGCGCGGTCGCCTCCGCCGCCTACGCCATGACCACCCTCTACACCCCCACCGAACCCGCCTTCGGCCCCCTCACCACCCTGGGCACGCTCCTGGTCACCGGCTGCACCATCGCCACCCTTCTCACCGCCGCCGTGGAAGCGAGACAGGCCCGCGCCGACACCACGGCCGCCCTGCTCCGCCTGGGCGCCCCGGCGACCATGCTCCGCAGCGCCGCAGCCCTCCGTGCCGGCGCCCTCCTGGCCCTCTTCACCCCGCTCACCCTGCTGGTGGCCGAGCTGGCCGCTCTCCCGCTGGCCCGCTGAGACCCGCACGAAGAACACGGAGAAAAAAATCCGCGACCGCCGATGAGTTCCGCACCACGCCCCGGTCTACCCACCGAACACCACGGACCCCGAACGGCCCCGATGGGAGAGACCCCGCATGTACCAGCAGATGATCTTCGTGAACCTGGCCACCAACGACGTCGACGCGTCGAAGAAGTTCTTCACGGAGCTCGGCTACACGATCAACCCGCAGTTCAGCACGGACGACTGCGCCTGCGTCGTGATCAGCGACACCATCGTGGCGATGCTGCTGAGCAAGCAGCGCTACGCCGACTTCACCAAGAAGGAGATCGCGGACTCGACGCGGACCAGCGAAGTGCTGCTCTGTCTGAGCGCCGAGAGCCGCGAGAAGGTCGACGATTTGGTCGGCAAGGCCATCGCAGCGGGTGGCACGGGCAACGACGACGTCCAGGACCACGACTACATGTACGGCCGTTCCTTCGACGATCTCGACGGCCACTCCTGGGAGGTCGTGTGGATGGACCCGGCGGCGGTCCAGGGCTGAGCCAGGGCCGTACCCCCGTGATGCCTAGCATGGGCCCGTGCAGACGAGCCCGGCCCATGCGGCCCACCACGACGAACGCGAGATCGAGACGCTCGAGGACTTCGACGCGACCGTCTCGGCTCGCGGCACTCTCGCCGGTTACCGCGTACAGGCCGTCGATCTGACGGACCGTACGAAGGAGTTGCTCACCACCGACACCGCGGGAGCCGTCTTCCTCGGCTGCCCGATGCGGCCGGACGCCGAGGCGAAGATCAGGTCCGCCGGCGCCCTGGTCTTCCCGCCGGTCCCGTATCTCCCCTTCGACCCGTACCGCGGGCACCTCTACACACCCGACGACCTGTTCGCCTCCCTCGACAAGGGGTACGAGGAGACACCGGACGCCCTCGCCTACGCCTGGTTCCAGCAGACCAAGGCCGACGGCGACATATTCGCGTCGACCCTGCGTGCCGTGCACGACGACTCCATCTCGGACGCGCTGGACGAACTCCTGCGCGGGGCGCGGGTGGTGGGCGTCATGGGCGGTCATGCGATGGCGCGCGGGACGGAGGCGTACGCGGGGGCGGCGCGCCTGGGGCGCGAGCTGAGCCGCACCGGGTTCACCGTGGCGACGGGCGGCGGGCCGGGCGCGATGGAGGCGGCCAACCTCGGCGCGTACACGGCGCCGTACGACGACCCGATGCTCGACGAGGCCTGCCGACTCCTCGCCGAGGCACCCTCCTTCAAGCCCTCGATCACCGACTGGGCGCGGGCCGCGTTCGAGGTACGTTCCCGTTGGCCGAAGGGCAACCACTCGATCGGCATCCCGACGTGGTTCTACGGCCACGAGCCGCCGAACCCCTTCGCCTCGCACATCGCCAAGTACTTCGCCAACGCCACCCGCGAGGACGGTCTGTTGGCCCGCTCCAACGCGGGTGTGGTGTTCCTGCCGGGCGCGGCCGGCACCGTACAGGAGATCTTCGACAACGCGACGCCCAACTACTACGAGTCGCGCGGCGAACCGACGCCCATGGTCCTGGTCGACCGGGAACACTGGACGGAGCGGCTGCCGGCCTGGCCCCTCTTGCAGTCACTCGCCCGGGAACGCTCAATGGAGTCCCGTATCGCCCTTGTTGACCGGATCGAGGAGGCTCCGGAGGCGTTGAAACGTATCTGCAGTTAATAAGCGGGTAAAGCCAACGCTCAAGGGGGGCCTACGGATTGACACTACTTATGGAACGCTTATAGATCTGTGAGTCTCCTGGGGAACGTGAAGCTTCACCTCTTCGTCGCCTCACCTTCCTGCCGACCCCCCGCAGTTGTGCCATCCCTTGAAGGGCAAACGTGTCCATAACTCGCCGTACCGCACGACGTTCCGTGCAGATCCTGGGTGTCGCCGGCGCCTCCGTCGCGCTCGCCGTGAGCGCTGCCGGCTCTGCGCTGGCCTGCAACATCAGTGAGTTCTCCGCCGAAGCCAAGTGCGACGGCAGCAAGGGCGTCATCACCGTCACCGACAAGGACGCCTCGGGTACGCCCGCGACCATCACCGTGTTCCTCGAGAGCAACGGCGCCGACGCGAAGCAGATCGGTGAGCAGGATGTCACCGGTTCGCGGGAGGGTGTCACCATCACCTTCGACGAGGACTGGGCGCCCAACGCCGAGTACCGCGTCCACGTCTCGGCCGGCAAGAGCGACCGCAAGATCGTCGACAAGGACATCACGCCGAACCTGACGACCCCGTCCGAGGGCTGCTCCAAGGACGAGTCGACCCCGTCGGCCACCCCGTCGCCGTCGGAGTCCGCCTCGACCCCGGCCGAGGACACCCCGACCCCGTCGGCGTCGGCATCGGAGAGCAGCTCCGCTCCGGCGGACACCTCGTCCAACGCCGCGTCCCCGGCGGCCGGTGAGTCCAACCTCGCCGAGACCGGTGCGAGCTCCAACACCGGCATGATCGCCGGTATCGCCGGCGCGCTGGTCGTCGTGGGCGGCGGCGCCGTCTACTTCGGCATGCGCCGTCGCGGGGCGAACAGCAGCCGCTGACGCCTCACTTCGCACCACGCTGTGGCCCGTCCCCGTATCCCCGGGGGACGGGCCACGGTCGTTCAGAAGGACGCCCGTTCCAGCCAGAACTCCAGCAGCTCCCGGTCGCCGAGGATCTCCAACTCCGGGCTGTCCAGGGGTAGTCGGCGGTAGAAGGCGAGGAGGACGGGGGTGAGCGGGCCACGCAGGGCGACGTCCGCCTTCTCGTGACCTCGGCGCCAGGAGACGCCGTCCCCGGTGAGCTCGATGACCCACTCGGCGTTCAACTCGGGGGTGCCGTCAGTGGCATGGAGGTGGATGCCGCGGCCGGGTCCGCGCAGCTCCTGCAGAGCCTCCTCGTGCGGCTCCGCCCGCTGGGACCACTCCACGATCTGCAGCCACTCGTCGATCGCGTCGGCGGCCACCTCGGGCGCGACCTCGTACGGCAGCCCGGCGGCCAGTGTGGCGTCCGCGCGGTGGACGGTGATCTCGTGCGCCATTCGGCGGGCCCAGAAGCCGGACGTGTGGATCCCGGACCAGGACCACACCTTGGCGTCGGGCCCGGCCTCGCGCAGCGCGCCCACCACCAGCTCCCCGGCCTCCGCCAGCCAGGCGTCGAGCGCGGCGGCGTCCCCCGGGGTCTCTGGGCCGTCGCCCCGCGGTACCTGTTCGTCGGGGACGTTCTCCTGCGCCCGTGTCCGTACCAGCGTCCCCGACCAGCGCAGGGCGCCGCCCGTGTGCAGGACGAGCTGTTCCAGGGTCCAGTCCGGGCAGGTGGGGACGGTCGCGTACAGATCGGCGCCGCTGGTCACCACCGCCCTCAACCGCTCGACCTGGAGGGCGATTTCATCGCAGTACCGATCATGTGCGAGTAGCGTCATGTCCCTCACCCTAGGGAAGCGCCCCTCAGCCGAGCACCACGATTTCGGCCGCGTCGAACTCCACCCCGACCGTCTCCCCGACCTCCGGCGCCTCCCGCAGCGCGCACGCCGCCTCCAGCCGCGGCGCCTCCTCCGGCTGCAGTCGTACGGCGACATGGGTGCCCTTGAACGTGCGCGCGGCGACCGTGCAGCGCAGGCCCTCGTCGGCCGCCACGAGCCGTACGCCGGCGGGCCGCACGAGAAGCGTCCGGGGCCCCTGGGGGGCGTTCTCGGGCACCGGCACCTTGCCCCACGGAGTGTCCGCGGCCTCGCCCGTCACCGTCCCCTCGACCACGTTGTCGAAGCCGAGGAACCGGGCCACGAACGCGTCCGCGGGACGCTGCCAGACCTCAAGGGGCGTACCGGACTGGGCGATCCGCCCGTCCCGCATCACCACGACCCGGTCGGCCAACGCGAAGGCCTCGCCCTGGTCGTGCGTCACGGCGAGCACGGTGGTGCCCAACCGCCCGAAGAGTTCACGGAGTTCGACGACCAGCCGCTCGCGCAGCGAACGGTCGAGCTGCCCGAGCGGCTCGTCCAGCATCAGCAGGCGGGGGTGGGGCGCGAGCGCCCGGGCGAGCGCCACCCGCTGCTGCTCCCCGCCGGAGAGCGACGCGACGGCCCGGCGGGCGGCGCCCGGGAGACCGACCAGCTCCAGCAACTCCCGTACGCGCTCCGCCTGTTGGTCCTTCGAGGCACCGTGCATCCGCAGCCCGAACGCGACATTGCCGCCCACGTCCCGCTGCGGGAACAGCTGATGGTCCTGGAACATCAGCCCGATCCCCCGCTTGTGCGCGGGCGTCCCCTCCTGGTCCCGCCCGTCGAGCAGCACCCGCCCGGAGTCGAGGACCTGCAGCCCCGCCACGGCCCGCAGCAGTGTCGACTTGCCGCTGCCGCTCGGCCCGAGCACGCACACCACCTCGTGCTCGGCGACCTCCAGGCCGACGGCGTCGAGCACGGCCCGCCCGCCGAAGCGGACCGTGGCGTCCTCCAGACTCAGCAGCATCTAGAACTCCCCGGTCCGGTCGGTATGGAGCCGCTCAAGGACCAGCAGCGCCACCGCGCACACCACCATCAGAATCGTCGAAAGGGCCATCGCCTGGCCGTAGTTGAGATCGCCGGGGCGCCCGAGCAGCCGTGCCACCGCGACCGGCAGGGTCGGGTTGTCGGGCCGCGCGATGAACACGGTCGCCCCGAACTCCCCCAGCGACACGGCGAAGGCGAACCCGGCCGCGACCAGCAGCGCCCGCCGCACCATCGGCAGATCGACCTCCCGCCACACCCGCCACGGCGACGCCCCGAGCACGGCGGCCGCCTCGCGCAGACGGGCGTCCACGGCCCGCAGGACGGGCAGCATGGTCCGTACGACGAAGGGGACCCCCACCAGCGCCTGCGCGAGCGGCACCAGGATCCAGGAGGACCTCAGGTCCAGCGGCGGCTCGTCCAGCGCGATCAGGAAGCCGAAGCCGACCGTCACCGCGGAGACGCCCAGCGGCAGCATCAACAGGGCGTCGAAGCCACGGACCAGCCGGCCGGCGTCCCTGCGCGCGAGGGCCGCGGCGGCCAGTCCGCCGATCACCACCGCGATGGCGGTGGCGGCGAGGGCGTACTGGAGCGAGTTGCCGATCGCCTGGATCGGCGGGACGAGGAAGGTGCCGGAGGTGTCCTTCGTGAGCGCCCGGTAGTAGCCGAGGTCGGGGGTGTCCAGGGACCGTTGGACCAGCACGGCCAGCGGCAGCACGAGGAGGACGGCGATCGTGGCGAGGACGCCGGCGAGCAGCGCCCACTGCCCGGCCCCGCGCGGCCGGCGGGCCGTGACACCGGCGTCCACCAGGCGCAGGGCGGTCTCCCGCCGCCGTACCGTCCACGCGTGCACGGCGAGGATCGCGCCCACGGCCACGAACTGGACGATCGTGAGCACGGCGGCCGTGGAGAGGTCGAAGATCTCGGAGGTCTGCCGGTAGATCTCGACCTCGAGGGTGGAGAAGGTCGGTCCGCCGAGGATCTGGACGACACCGAAGGAGGTGAAGGTGAACAGGAAGACCATCAGCGCGGCGGCGGCCACCGCGGGCGCCAGCGCGGGCAGCGTGACCCTGCGCCAGGCACTCAGCGGCGACGCGCCCAGCATCCGCGCCGCCTCCTCCTGGCGGGGGTCCAGTTGGGCCCACAGGCCGCCCACCGTCCGTACGACGACGGCGTAGTTGAAGAAGACGTGCGCCAGCAGGATGGCCCACACGGTCGTGTCCAGCCGTACGCCCCACCACTCGTCGAGCAGCCCGCCGCGCCCGACGAGGGCGAGGAACGCCGTACCGACGACGACGGTCGGCAGCACGAACGGGACGGTGACCACGGCCCGCAGCACCTGTCTGCCCGGAAAGTCGAAGCGCGCGAAGACGTACGCCCCCGGGAGCGCGACCAGCAGCGTCAGCGCGGTGGAGGCGAGCGCCTGCCAGGTGGTGAACCACAGGACGTGCCGGATGTCGGACTGCGCGACGACGTCCAGCAGCCGTCCGAACCGCCAGGCCCCGTCCACCTTCAGTCCGCGCGCCACGATCGCGGCTACGGGCCAGGCGAAGAACACCGCGAAGAACGCGACGGGCACGGCCAGGAGCCCGAGCCGCGCCGCGTTCCCGCGCCGGTCGGCAGTTACCTCAGTACGAGTGACGTCCACGACTTGACCCACTGGTCACGGTCGGCGGCGATCTTCGTCGGCGCCATGGTCTCGGGGGCCTTGGCGGCGGGACCGTACTCGGTGAACTCCTTGGGCACGCTCGCCCCGTCCACCACCGGGTAGACGAACATGTTCAGCGGCATGTCCTCCTGGAACTCCTTGCTCACCAGGAAGTCGATGAAGGCCTTGCCGCCCTTGGCGTTCTTGGCGTTGCTCAGCAGCCCCGCGTACTCGATCTGCCGGAAGCAGGTCCCGTACGACACTCCGGTCGGCGCGGTCTTCGGGCGTGGGTCGGCGAAGACGACCTCGGCGGGCGGGGAGGAGGCGTAGGAGACGACGAGCGGTCGGTCGGCCTTGGCCTTCTTGCCGCCGGCCGAGCCCGAGAACTCCTCGTTGTAGGCCTGCTCCCAGCCGTCGACGACCTTGACGCCGTTGGCCTTGAGCTTCTTCCAGTAGTCCTGCCAGCCGTCGTCGCCGTACTTGGCCGCCGTGCCGAGCAGGAAGCCGAGGCCGGGCGAGGAGGTGGAGGCGTTCTCGGTGACGAGGAGGTTCTTGTAGGCGGGCTTGAGCAGATCGTCGAACGACTGGGGCGGGGTCAGCTTGTGCTTGCTGAAGTAGGCCTTGTCGTAGTTGACGCAGATGTCGCCGTAGTCGATGGGGGTGACCCGGTGCTTGTCCTGGTCGACCCGATACGGCGACTGGACGCGGTCCGCGCCCTTGGCCTCGTAGGACTGGAAGAGTCCGTTGTCGAGGGCCCGCGAGAGGAGGGTGTTGTCGACGCCGAAGAAGACGTCGCCCTGGGGGTTGTCCTTGGTGAGGATGGCCTTGTTGACGGCCTGTCCGGCGTCGCCGCCCTTGAGGACCCTGACCTTGTAGCCGGACTGCTTCTCGAAGTCCGCGAGGACGGTCTTCGAGACGGCCCACGAGTCATGGCTGACGAGGGTGACGGTCTTGGAGCCGGCGGACGAACCGCTGCCGCCGGACCCCGACCCGCACGCGGACAGCGTGACGAGACCGAGGCCGACGAGGACAGCCGCATACTTCCTGGTGTTCACGGTGATGACCGAACTTCCTACCCAGAATGACCTGGGCGAGGTTCAGAGGGTCTGCGGCCCGATCGCCGCACTCTCAGCGCTGTTGCGCTCCCCTGTCGGATATGAAGATGTACGTACCGGGACAGGCTACCGCTCGGTGGCGGCCAGCTGTCCACACGCCCCGTCGATCTCCTGGCCACGGGTGTCCCGGACGGTCACCGGCACGCCGTGCGCCGCGATGGCCTCGACGAACGCCTTCTCGTCCTCGGGCCGGGAGGCGGTCCACTTCGAGCCGGGGGTCGGGTTCAGCGGGATGAGATTGACGTGCACGGGCTTGCCGCGCAGCAGCCGCCCGAGCCGGTCCCCGCGCCACGCCTGATCGTTGATGTCGCGAATGAGCGCGTACTCGATCGACAGCCGCCGCCCGCTCTTCTCCACGTACTCGAACCCGGCGTCGAGGACCTCGCGCACCTTCCACCGCGTGTTCACGGGGACGAGGGTGTCGCGCAGCTCGTCGTCGGGGGCGTGGAGCGAGATGGCGAGCCGGCACTTGAAGCCCTCGTCGGCGAACCGGTGGATGGCCGGGACGAGTCCGACGGTGGAGACGGTGATGCCGCGCTGCGACAGCCCGAGCCCGTCCGGCGCGGGATCGGTGAGGGCCCGCACCGCGCCGACGACCCGCTTGTAGTTGGCGAGCGGCTCGCCCATCCCCATGAAGACGATGTTGGAAAGCCGGGCGGGCCCGCCCGGCACTTCCCCGTCCCGCAGAGCCCGCATCCCGTCCACGATCTGATGCACGATCTCCGCGGTGGACAGGTTCCTGTCCAGCCCCGCCTGCCCGGTGGCGCAGAACGGGCAGTTCATCCCGCATCCCGCCTGCGAGCTGATGCACATGGTCACCCGGTCCGGGTACCGCATCAGCACGGACTCGACGAGGGTCCCGTCGAACAGCCGCCACAGCGTCTTCCGCGTCGTCCCCTGGTCGGTCGACAGATGCCGTACGACGGTCATCAGCTCGGGAAGCAGCGCCTCCTGCAGTCTGGGGCGCGCCGCGGCCGGAATGTCGGTCCACTCCGCCGGGTCGTGCGCGTACCGCGCGAAGTAGTGCTGCGAGAGCTGCTTGGCGCGAAACGGCTTCTCGCCGATCTCGGCCACCGCGTCCTTGCGCTCGGCAGGCGTGAGGTCGGCAAGGTGCCGCGGCGGCTTCTTGGCTCCGCGGGGGGCGACGAAAGTGAGTTCTCCGGGCTTAGGCATGGCGGTACCAGTGTCGCAGATCGCCGCTAATGCCATTCCCAGTAGTGGGTGCGCACCGCCGCCTCACCGGTACCGGGGGCCTCTTCGGTGGTGAACGCCGTCGAAGGGAGGCCCGGGACCGTCGCGGCGACCGTGTGCAGGGTGTAGCGCGTCGGCAGGCCGGGGTAGGACGGTGAGTCCAGCTGCTCGACGGTCATGGAGAGCGGTTCGGCGGCGACGGTGACGTCCAGCGCGTCCACACGAAGCTCCTCGACCAGGCAGCGCAGCGCCGCCGCGACCGGGGTCTCCCCGGAGAGCAGCTTCTCCGAGGGCCGCACGTTCCGCTCCCGCACGGTTCCGTCGGCCATCAGCTGACGCACCTCGGTCAGCCGTCGGCCGCCCGTCTCGATCAGCACACTGACGACTGCCACCTCCCGCATCGGCGGGTCCGGGGACAGCCGGGTCTCGCCGGCCGCGATCTCGTTCCACAGGCTCCGGACCGACTTGGTGCCGTCGCGGCCCCACGTCTCACAGCGAATCCCGTGCGCCGTCAGCCATGTCCGCAGATCCTCCACGCAGGCCAGGTCCTCGCCCAAGCGACCGCACCACCCCTCCTCACGGGTCGTGGTGTAGCCCTCTACACCACCGATCGGGGTGAAGGTTCCCTCGTGGCGGCCGGCGTACGCCGGGATCGTGGACGGCACACAGCGCCACCAACGCCTTCCAGGAGGGGACCATCCCATGGCCGCCAACCGCCGCCGTCGTCGCCGTATCGCCACCGTCGCCACCACCGCGGCAGCCGTCGCGCTGACCGCCGGGCTCGTCACCGGGTGCGACCCCGGCGACGTCGACAACTCGCTGGACTGCGTACGGAACTACGACACGATCACGGACAGCCTGAAGGCGATCCACGAGGCCGGGCTGGACGCGGCGCGCGACCCCTCGCGGACCGACGAGGCCATCGACACCATCGAGAAGAACCTCGACACGATCGGCAACCAGCAGAAGGGGTCGGACAACAGCAAGGTCGACAAGGCCGTGAAGGACCTCGACCGGGCCGTGACCGACTACAACAAGGCCGTCCTGAACGGGGAGAACCCGGACTCCACGAAGATCGACAAGGCGGCCGACGAGCTGAAGGACGTCTGCACCTCGTGAGCCGCTAGGCCGCCCCGTGCTCCAGCTTGTCCTTGAGCAGCTGCTCGTTGCGCGGCAGCTCCTTGCGGACCTGGGAGCGCACGACGAGGGGCAGCAGGACCTTGCCGAGGCCGTGTCCCTCGAAGTCGAGCTCCATGGTCACGCGGGCGCGGCGACCTTCGTCGATCGGCTCGACCTCGCCGTGGAAGTTGCCCCTGATAGGGCCGTCGATGCCCCGCACACTCCAGCTGTGCGGCGGGTCGTACTCGGTGTACTCCATGGTCATCGGGATCTCGCGGCGCCCGACGCGCCGGGTGACCCGGACCTTGGAGCCGGTGTGGAGCGGGCCCTCGTCGAGCCGCTCCGCGGAGACCGCGCTCAGCTGCCATTCCGGCAGGTGGGAGGGGTCGATCACATAGGCGTAGACGTCGTCCGCGGGGCAGTCGACGTCGATCGATTCTCGGATGGCTGACATGGTGTGACCCCCTTGGAGGGTTTACACCGGAATCGTCCCACTCCACCGACGGAGGCGCCATCGGCGGAGTGGGACGGTCCGCAGAGTCAGCCGGAGCCCACGAACAGCACCAGCAGCAGCCACACCACCGGTGCCGTGGGCAGGAGCGAGTCCAGGCGGTCCATGATGCCGCCGTGTCCCGGCAGCAGCGTGCCCATGTCCTTGATGCCCAGGTCCCGTTTGATCATCGACTCGCCGAGGTCGCCCAGCGTGGCGCTGGCCGCGACCGCGAGGCCGAGGACCAGGCCCTGCCACCAGGAGCCGTCGTCGATCAGGAACTGCATGCACAGCGCGCCCGCCACCATCGCGAAGGACACCGCGCCCAGCAGGCCCTCGCGGGTCTTGCCGGGGCTGATGCGCGGAGCCAGCTTGTGCCTGCCGAAGCGCCAGCCGACGGCGTACGCGCCCGTGTCGCTGACCACCGTCAGCAACAGGAAGGTCAGTACGCGCCAGGGGCCGTCGTCGGCGGCCAGCATCAGCGCCACGAACGTCGCCAGGAACGGGACGTAGAACGCCGCGAAGACGCCCGCCGTGACGTCCTTGAGGTAGCCCTCCGGCGGCTCCGTCATGCGCCATACGAGGACCGCGAGTGCCGTGAGTGCCATCGCCACCCACCCGCCCTCCGCGCCCCGCACATACCCGGCGACGACCATCGCGGCGCCACCCAGCGCCAGCGGGACCAGGGGCGCCTTGATGCCCTTGCGCTCCTGGAGCCGGCTGGTCAGCTCCCACAGGCCTACGACCACGGCGACCGCGACCACGCCGACGAAGGCGGCCTTGACGACGAACAGCGAGGCGATGATCACCACGCCGAGTCCGACGCCGACGCCTATGGCCGCGCCCAGGTCGCGCCCCGCGCTCTTCTTCTGCGGCGGGGGCGCCGGCTGTGGGGCGTCGGGCATGGGCTCCGGATTCTGCTGCGCCGCCGGATAGGGCGGCGTCTGCGGCATGTCGTAGGTCTGCGCCTGCGGCGATTCGTCGCGGAACAAGGGGCCGCTCATGCGAGCAGCCCCCCGGTCGTCATCCTGGTCGTCGCCGTATCGAGGTACAGCGGGTCCGTCGGGCACGATGGGCATGGGGCGAGTCTGCTGCGCCTCAGGCGCATCGTACGCGGGACCCGCCGGGGCAGCCCCTTGGACAGGCCCCTGGTCGGACGGCCCCCAGTACCCGGTGTGTGGCGGCGCTCCCCAGGAAGAGTCGTTCATCAGACCTCGAGCAGCTCCGCTTCCTTGTGCTTCAGGAGCTCGTCCACCTGGGCCACGTACTTGTGGGTGGAGTCGTCGAGCTCCTTCTCCGCACGGCGGCCCTCGTCCTCGCCGACCTCGCCGTCCTTGATCAGCTTGTCGATGGCGTCCTTGGCCTTGCGGCGCACGGAGCGGATGGACACGCGCGCGTCCTCGGCCTTGCCCTTGGCCACCTTGATGTAGTCGCGGCGGCGCTCCTCGGTGAGCTCCGGGAACACCACACGGATGATGTTGCCGTCGTTGCTCGGGTTGACGCCCAGGTCGGAGTCGCGGATGGCCTGCTCGATGTTGCGCAGGGCCGTCTTGTCGAACGGGGTCACCACCGCCATGCGCGGCTCCGGCACGGAGAACGAAGCCAGCTGGTTGATCGGCGTCGGCGCGCCGTAGTAGTCGGCCACGATCTTGTTGAACATCGCCGGGTGCGCACGACCGGTGCGGATCGCGGCGAAGTCCTCCTTGGCGACCACGACGGCCTTCTCCATCTTCTCCTCGGCCTCGAGGAGGGTCTCTTCGATCACCACTTGCTCCTGCGTGTCTTGAGTAGGCCCGGCTGCTGTTCCATATGCGTGGGGGCGGCGGCCGGCTGCGTCGCGTCTTCTTCCTGCACGGTTCCCGACCGGCAGGACATTGTCCATCCCCCGGTCAGGGTCCAGGGGTGTTGCTGGTCAGTCCCGGCTGTCCTGGTCACCCACCAGCGTGCCGATCTTCTCACCCTTGACGGCGCGGGCGATATTGCCCTCCGCCAGAAGCTCGAAGACGAGGATCGGGAGCTTGTTGTCGCGGCACAGCGTGACGGCGGTGGCGTCGGCGACCTTGAGGTCGCGGGTGATGACCTCGCCGTAGCCGAGGGAGTCGAACTTGACGGCGTCCGGGTTGCGCTTGGGGTCGGAGTCGTAGACCCCGTCGACGCCGTTCTTGCCCATCAGCAGCGCCTCGGCGTCGATCTCCAGGGCGCGCTGGGCGGCGGTGGTGTCGGTGGAGAAGTACGGCATGCCCATACCGGCACCGAAGATGACCACGCGGCCCTTCTCCAGGTGCCGGATGGCACGCAGCGGGATGTACGGCTCGGCGACCTGGCCCATGGTGATGGCGGTCTGCACCCGGGACTGGATGCCCTCCTTCTCCAGGAAGTCCTGGAGCGCGAGGCAGTTCATCACGGTGCCGAGCATGCCCATGTAGTCCGAGCGGGCCCGGTCCATGCCGCGCTGCTGCAGCTCCGCGCCACGGAAGAAGTTGCCGCCGCCGATGACGACCGCGATCTGCGCCCCGTCCCGCACGACGGCGGCGATCTCGCGGGCGATCTTGTGCACCACGTCCGGGTCCACACCCAGGCCACCGCCACCGGCGAAGGCCTCTCCGGACAGCTTCAGCAGAAACCGGCCGCTTACTTTGCCGTCGTCGCTCTTCTGGGCCTTGGTGGTCATGGGGATCCCGCCTCTTTCACCTGTTGCACATACGAAGAAGGCCACTGCCGGCGGGGTGTCGTTCGCATCCCATGCTCGGCAATGGCCTCCTCGTCAGATCTGCTGTCGTCCGTCAGCCGTAGACAACTGCATACGACCCTATAGGGGTCGCGCGCCCGTCGCGGTACGGACTCAGATGCCGACCTTGATGCGCGTGAAGCGCTTCAGGGTGACACCGGCCTCGTCCAGGACCTTCTGGACGGACTTCTTGTTGTCGAGCGCGTACGGCTGACCGAGCAGCGTGGCGTCCTTGAAGAAGCCGTTGAGGCGACCCTCGACGATCTTCGGCAGGGCGGCCTCGGGCTTGCCCTCGGCGCGGGTGGTCTCCTCGGCGACGCGGCGCTCGGACTCGACGACCTCGGCCGGCACGTCCTCCTTGGAGAGGTACTTCGGCGCGAAGGCGGCGATGTGCTGGGCCACGCCCTTGGCCAGGTCGGCGTCGGCCTTGTCCAGCTCGACCAGGACACCGATCTGCGGGGGCAGGTCGGGCATGGTGCGGTGCATGTACGCGAAGACGAAACCGTCGGCGAACTGCGCGAAACGGTCGAGGACGATCTTCTCGCCGAGGTTGGCGTTGGCCTCGTCCACGAACGCCTGGACGGTCTTGCCGGCCTCGATCTCGGAGGCGAGCAGGGCCTCGATGTCGGCCGGGGAGGTCTGGGCGACGTGTTCGGCGATCGCGGTGGCGACGGCCTGGAACTTCTCGCCCTTGGCGACGAAGTCCGTCTCGCACTTCAGCTCGACCAGGACACCGGAGGTGTTGTCGTCGGCGATGAGGGAGACCACGGCGCCGTTCTCGGCGGAGCGGCCCTCGCGCTTGGCGACGCCCTTCTGGCCCTTGATGCGGAGCGCCTCGACGGCCTTGTCGACGTTGCCCTCGGCCTCGTCCAGCGCCTTCTTGCAGTCCATCATGCCGGCGCCGGTGAGCTCACGAAGCTTCTTGACGTCGGCGGCGGTGTAGTTCGCCATGAGTCTGTGAATCTTTCTCGAAGTCTGGAAGATCGAAGATCTACGGGGTCTACGGCCCCCATGTAGCCGGGGGCCGCTGACTCGCCGCTGACCTACGGGTGAACGGCGGGGGCGGACTTCACGCCGCCCCCGCCGTCAACCCTGACGCTGACGGGTCAGGCCTGCTCGGCGTCCGCGGCCGGAGCCTCGGCAGCCGGAGCCTCAGCCGCGGGGGCCTCGGCAACCGGAGCCTCGGCAGCCGGAGCCTCGGCCGGGGCCTCAGCAGCCGGAGCCTCAGCAGCGGCCTCGGCCGGCTTCTCCGCCTCGTCGGCCTTCTTCTCGCCCTCGAGCAGGTCGCGCTCCCACTCGGCCAGCGGCTCGCCCGCGGCCTTCTCGCCCTTGCCCTCGGTGGCCACACCGCTGCGGGCGATGAGGCCCTCGGCGACGGCGTCGGCGATCACGCGGGTGAGCAGGGTGACGGAGCGGATCGCGTCGTCGTTGCCCGGGATCTTGTAGTCGACCTCGTCGGGGTCGCAGTTGGTGTCGAGGATGGCGACGACCGGGATGTTGAGCTTCCGGGCCTCACCGACCGCGATGTGCTCCTTCTTGGTGTCCACGATCCAGACGGCGCTGGGCACCTTCTGCATCTCGCGGATACCACCGAGGGTCTTCTCCAGCTTGGCCTTCTCGCGCGAGAGCACGAGAAGCTCCTTCTTGGTCAGACCCGAGGCCGCGACGTCCTCGAAGTCGATCTGCTCGAGCTCCTTGAGGCGCTGCAGACGCTTGTAGACGGTGGAGAAGTTGGTGAGCATGCCGCCCAGCCAGCGCTGGTTGACGTAGGGCATGCCGACGCGGGTGGCCTGCTCGGCGATGGCCTCCTGCGCCTGCTTCTTCGTGCCGACGAACATGACCGTGCCGCCGTGGGCGACGGTCTCCTTGACGAACTCGTAGGCGCGGTCGATGTACGACAGCGACTGGAGCAGGTCGATGATGTAGATGCCGTTGCGCTCGGTGAAGATGAAGCGCTTCATCTTCGGGTTCCAACGACGGGTCTGGTGACCGAAGTGGACGCCGCTCTCCAGCAGCTCCCGCATCGTGACGACGGCCATGGCCGTATCTCCTTGAATTTCTCGGTTGTGCCGCGGGGACCGGACGGCTCCCGCGCCTGACGCCCGCGATGCGCCTTGCCGCAAGGGACCGAGAGGCGCTGACACCGACCGCTTGGCGGCCTGATGTCGGGGCGTGCGAAGTCGACCCGGTGACCCGGATCGCCAGAAGAAGTGTACGGGACCCGCGAGGTACCGGGTGACGCCGCTGTCCACAACCGGCGAGTAGTCCACAGGCGCCAGCCGTGATCGGCGGGATCGCGGGACGGTTCTCGCATGCGAGCGATGCGACACGGACGACCGGTGTGGGCGGTACTGCTGGGCCTGACCTTGGTGTTCCTGGCCCCCTGGGCCTGGGCGGACACCCCTCCCCCACCGACGGAACCCGGACCACCGGTTCCCACGATCGGCCGCGCCTGGCCGGTGGGAACACGCCCCCTGGTCCTACGAGGCTGGGAGCCCCCGGCGACGGTGTACGGCCGGGGCCATCGGGGCGTCGACCTGGCGGCGCCGGCCGGAACCCCCGTGCGGGCGGTGGCGGCCGGCCGGGTGTCCTACGCGGGCCGGGTGGCAGGACGGGGCGTGATCTCCGTGGAGCTGACCGGCACGGATCTCCGGACGACGTACGAGCCGGTGCGGGCCTCGGTGATCAAGGGCGACGAGGTGGAGCCCGGAGAGGTCCTGGGAACAGTGGAAGCGACGGGCTCGCACTGCACGACCACGTGCGTGCACTGGGGCCTGCTGCGGGACGAGACCTACCTGAACCCCCTGTCCCTGCTGCCACCGTGGCTGCTGAACGGAGGACCGTCGAGACTCCTGCCGGTCCTGGGCGTACCGCTGCCCTAGGGGCACAAGCCCAAGTACGTCCGGTACGAGGGCTTGCACCCGGCACGTCGAGAGCACGCACCGGACGCCGCGGGGCCCGCCCTACGGGCGGACGACGGGACTTTCGCAAGGTGCGTCGAGAGCGCGTGCCGGGCGTCGCGGGGCAGGCGGGACTTTCGTAACAGGCCCTGGCTAGCCCCGAACGCCCCGCAGTGCCATGGCCACGGCGGCCTCGGTGATCGCCGCCGGATCCTCCGCCGCCCCCAGCTCGATCCGCCGCACGGCGGCGTCCACCACGCCCTGCAGCAACATCGCGGCCAGCCGGGGCTCCGCATGCCCCATCTCCCCGAGCGCCTCGACGATCATCGCCACGAGCCCGCCGTGCGCGGCCCGGATCTTCTCCCGGGCCCCCGCGTCCAGCTCACTGGCGGAGATCGCCACCACAGCCCGGTGCCGCCGGTCCCCCACCAGCACCAGTTGCTGCCGTACGTACGCCTCGACCTTGCCCTCGGCCGAGCCGGCCCGTTCCATGGCCGCCGCGACCTCCGCGGCCCACACGGGGAAGTCGGCCTCGCACAGTTCCTCGACGACGGCCGCGCGCGACCGGAAGTACTCGTACACGGACGACCGCGCCAGCCCCGTCCGCTCGGCGAGAGCCGGAAACGTCAGCGCTTCCGTCCCGCCCTCGGACAACAACGACCGAGCCGCGTCCAGTAGGGCGGCTCGCTGCATCGACCTGTGCTCGGCCACGGAGGCCGCTCGAATCCTTGGCACGTCCACCACTTTACGGACGAGCCGCCCCCGACGGGAATGACTCTCCCCGTCGCCGAGCGTCACTCAGCGTCCGAAACTCGCCAGCTTCGCCCGCAGCTGCAGCACCGACTTGGTGTGGATCTGGCTGACCCGGCTCTCGGTCACACCCAGCACGTTCCCGATCTCGGCGAGCGTGAGCCCCTCGTAGTAGTACAGCGTGACCACGGTCTTCTCCCGCTCGGGCAGCGTGTTGATCGCCCGTGCCAGGAAGCGTCTGAGCTCCCGGTCCTCGGCCACCTCCACGGGGTTGTCCGCGGCGGTGTCCTCCAGCGTGTCCATGAGGCTGAGCCGGTCCCCGCCCTCGCCCCCGACATGCAGCAGCTCCTCCAGTGCCACCACGTTGGCCAGCGACAACTGGCTGAAGACGGCATGCAGGTCGTCGACCGCGATGCCCATCTCGGTGGCGACCTCCCCCTCCGACGGCGTCCGCCTGAGACGCGCCTCCAGCGTCGCGTACGCCCGCTCCACGTTCCGTGCCTTCTGCCGCACCGACCGCGGAATCCAGTCCAGCGCCCGCAGCTCGTCGATCATCGCGCCCCGGATCCGGGTGATCGCGTATGTCTCGAACTTGATCTCCCGGTCGATGTCGAACTTCTCGATGGCGTCGATGAGCCCGAAGACACCCGACGACACGAAGTCCGCCTGCTCGACGTTGGGCGGCAGACCGACGCTCACCCGCCCCGCCACGTACTTCACCAGCGGCGAGTAGTGCAGGATCAGCTGCTCCCGCAGCCGCTCGTCGCCCGTGTCCTTGTACGACCGCCACAGTTCGTCGAGTGTCGAGGGAGCGGGCGGCCGCACGCTGCCACCGTCACGGGCGGCTGGGGGGATCGCCGCCCGGTCGGACCCGGAGGTGTGCTGGGGCATTCGTCGCCTTGTGCCGTTCTGCCGTGAAGTACATGAAGTGCGCGGGAATCCACGTGAGCGTAGCGTGACTGGAGAGTTGCGGTGAGCGAAGGGGGGCGGGGAACGCGTGCGCGGACACGTCCCGGCGGCCACCCCGCCGTGTCGTGACGGTTGCCGTGCGTAACCGCTCGCGGGCGCCAACTGCGGGTATTTGCACAGGTGTCAGGCTTCCCCCGGACGGCCGAACACGCTCGGTCAGCATCGACCGCGACCTCCGCGGACAGAGATCATCGCCTGGCGCGTCAACCTCCAGCTGTCGCCGTGTCGTTCGACGTAACCAAGTGCCCGGAGTTCGTACAGTCTCGCGATCGCGTCGTCCTGCGTGGTCTGCGCGCCCCTCGCGATCACGCCGGGCGAGGCCGCACCGCGGCCGGGCAGTGCGGCGAGCACCCGTCGGGCGTCGGGCTCCAGCAGATCCCGGGGCAGCACGGGCCCGCTCCGGTCGGGCGCCAGCTGCCCCATGCTCCCGACGAGTTCGACGACCTCCGCGGCATCGGTGACGAGCATCGCATCGCTCCGCAGCAGTTCGTGCACACCGGCGGACAGCCCGCTGGTGGCGGGTCCGGGTACCCCTATCGTGTGACGCGCCAGCCGCTGCGCGGCCCTGGCGGTGACCAGCGACCCGCTCCGACGGGCAGCCTCGACCACGACAGTCCCCCTCGTCAGCGCCGCGATCACCCTGTTCCGCACGATGAACCTGCTCTGCGTCGGATGCTCGCCGGGCGGCAGCTCCCCCACGACGAGCCCCTGTTCCGCGATCCTGTTGATCAGCTCGGTGTGCCCGCGCGGGTAGGCCCGGTCCACGCCACAGGCCAGCACGGCCACGGTGGCCCCTCCGGCCCCGAGCGCCCCGCGATGCGCGGCGCCGTCGACCCCATAGGCACCCCCGGACACCACGACCCACCCGTGCTCGGCGAGCCCGGCCCCGAGGGTGGCCGCCATGTACGCCCCGTACTCGGTACAGGCCCGCGCCCCGACCACGGCAACGGACCGCAGCGCCCACATCCGTAGACTGGGCCGCCCGCGCACCCAGAGCCCGAGAGGGCGCGCGTCGCCCAGGTCGTCGAGCTGTCCGGGCCATTCGGAGTCTCCGGGACAGAGAAACCGCACGCCGGCGGCGTGCGCCACCCCGAGATCCCGCTCGGGATCGGCCTCCTCGGCCCGGGCCAGCAGTCCGGCCCACTTCTTGTCGGTGGCGCCGGCCAGCTGCGGCCCGCCGTCCCGCAGACACCGCGCCACTTCCTCCGGCCCCAGCTCCCGAACCCAGCGACCTCCGACCTCGTCACCGGGTTCGAGCACGCGGCTGAGGAAGACACGGGCCGACAGTTCGTGCTCCGGGTCGCCGTCGACGCTCATGTCAGCGCCCCGATCGCCATGGGCACACCCCGCGGCACTCCCGTGCGCAGCTGCAGCGCCAGAGCGACGTCCGTCGCATCGGGCCGGTCATGTCCGACCAGGTCGGCGACGGTCCAGGCGACACGCAGAACACGGTCGAGTCCGCGCGCGGTCAGCACGCCCCGCTCCAGATTGCGTTCGGCCTCGTCCATCGCACCGCTCACCGCATGCCAGCGGCTGCGCAGCTCCCGGCCGGGGACCTCACTGTTGGTCCGCCACGGTGTGCCGGCGAGCCGTGCCGCCGCACGGTCCCTCGCCGCGTGCACCCGGTCGGCGACCGTCGCCGTCGACTCGCCCCGCGCTCCGCGCCGGGTCAGCTCGCCGCGAGTGACCCGATCCACCTCGACCCGCAGGTCGACCCGGTCGAGCAGGGGTCCGGACAGCCGTGCCTGATAGCGGCGGACCGCCGAGGGCGGGCACTCGCAGAAGTCGTCGGTCTGCGAGAAACGGCCGCAGGGACAGGGGTTGGCCGCCAGCACCATCAGGAACCTCGCCGGGAAGCGCACCACCCCCGCGCTGCGGGCGATCACGACATGCCCGGCTTCCAGTGGCTGCCGCAGCGCATCGAGCGCCCGACTGTTGAATTCGGGGGTTTCGTCCAGAAACAGAACCCCGCGATGTGACAGGGACACGGCCCCGGGGCGCGCGACGCCCGGCCCACCGCCCACCAGCGCCTGCATGGTCGCCGAATGGTGCGGCGCGCAGTACGGAGCGACGTCGATCAGGGGCTTTCCCGGGGGCAGGAGGCCTGCCACCGAGTGAACCGCCGTGACCTCCAGCGACTCCTCCCTGGTGAGCCGGGGCAGGATGCTGGGCAGCCGCTCCGCGAGCATCGTCTTGCCGGCGCCGGGCGGGCCTTCGAGGAACAGATGATGGCCTCCCGCCGCGGAGACCTCGACGGCTGTCCTCGCGGAGAGTTGCCCCACCACGTCCGCGAGGTCGTGGCCCTGGTCGTGCTGTGCGGCGCCCATGCTGTGCATGCCCGTGGCAGCGCCCGTGCCGGGCACCCGCAGGCCCGCGAGGAGCGGATCCGGGCGCCCCGGCTCCTCCGGTTCCTCGTCGGGCACCGGCTCGTCCGTCAGGACGGCGATCAGCTGCCGCAGGCTCCGCACCCCGAGGACCGACACGCCGGGCACCAGCGAGGCTTCGGCGGCGGCGCACTCGGGCACGACCACCTGCTCGTAGCCGGCGTCCGCGGCGGCCAGCACGGCCGGCAGGATGCCCCGGACCGGCCGCACCCGGCCGTCCAGGCCCAGCTCGCCGATCATGACGATGTCGGCGAGGACCCGCGGATCGATCCGCTCGGAGGCACCGAGCACCGCGCAGGCGACGGCGAGATCGAACCCGCTGCCGGCCTTCGGCACCGATGCGGGGCTGAGCCCGACCGTGAGCTTCTTCTGCGGCCACTCACCACCGGAGTTGACGACCGCGGCCCGCACCCGGTCCCGGCTCTCGCTCAGGCTCTTGTCCGGCAACCCCACCAAGGTGAACGCCGCCACCCCGGGCTCCAGGTCCGCCTGGACCTCGACCACCACACCCTCGACGCCCACCAGCGCCACCGAGCACGTACGCGCGAACCCCATCTCAGGCCACCCCCTGCGCGTGCTCGACCACGGGCCCGCCGCGGTCGGGGAGCAGGACGCCGATCAGGTCGATGCGGGCGCCGCCGGGTGGGGCTCCTCCATGCGTCTGGATCCAGCGCTCGGCGAGATCCCGAAGCCGGGCCGCTTTCTCCGGGGTCACGGCGGCCATCGGATGTTCGTAGCCGCGGCCCCTGCGGGTCTTGACCTCGCAGATCACCAGGACGTTCCCGTCCCGCGCCACAATGTCGATCTCCCCGGCCCTGCCGCAGCGCCAGTTGCGCTCCAGCACCGTCATCCCGGCCGCGGTCAGCCGGCGGACGGCGAGATCCTCTCCGTACTTGCCGAGTGCGTTTCGTGCGTTCATGTCGGCACCACCTCCGGCGCCAACCGTCACGCATCCACCATGATCAAGTGGATCTTGGTGGACTACTCATCGGTTGTGGAGAACTCCTTCACCCGCACGTGTGAGCAGCAGCCGCAGCGGCCGTCCTCAGCTCCCCGGCAACTCCAGATCGCTCTTGTTCAGCTCCTCGATGTTCACGTCCTTGAACGTCAACACGCGCACCTGCTTCACGAAGCGCGCCGGCCGATACATGTCCCACACCCAGGCGTCCGCCATGGACACCTCGAAGAACACCTCGCCCTGGACCGAGTGCACCTGCATCTCGTAGTCGTTGGTCAGGTAGAAGCGCCGCTCGGTCTCGATCACGTATTTGAACAGACCGACGACATCGCGGTACTCCCGGTAGAGCTTGAGCTCCATCTCGGTCTCGTACTTCTCGAGGTCCTCGGCGCTCATGGCATGTTCCCCTTCAGCCGTGCGATCCCACCATTGTGCGCCAGTCCCGTGTGCCCCCAGTCGATTTCCGGGTCGCCTGACGATTGTCGCTAGACGATTTCCGGGTCGAGGGTCACGGGTCCGGCAGGGGGACCTTCGTCGAGCAGCCTGCGGAGCAGCTCGGCGAGTCTCGTCGGATACACCGTCTCATGGGCCCGGGCAAGTTCCGCACACGTCCACCAGCGCGCTCCGGCGACACTGCGACGCTCCAGCTCCGTCAGACCCTTCGCCTCGGTGATCGTCTGCGTCGTACGGGCCAGGTAGTACCACTCGTCCTGGTCCCAGCGACGCCCCGCGAACGGGAACGAGCACATCCGCCGCCACAGCACCGGCCCCAGCTCGACGTCGGTGATTCCGGTCTCCTCGGCGAGTTCCCTCAGCGCGGCCTCCTCACGACTCTCCTCGCCCTCCACACCGCCGCCGGGCGTGAACCACCAGTCGTCGGCCGGGTCGTCCGGCTCATGGCCGTGGAGCAGGAGGATGCGGTCGTCGGGGTCCATCAGGATCACCCGGGCCACCTTGCGCAGGCCGCCCGAGTGCGAGTCCCCGTACGCGTCCGTCGCCTCAGCGGGCACCCACGGGCTCCGTCCGGGTGCGGGAGCGGCGGCCGCCCAGCCGCTTGGCGATGGGGCCGTACGCGCCGCCGCCGAGGACCAGGACGGCTCCTACGACGATGAGCGCGACGATCACGCGGAGGGGGCCGGGGGTGGAGAGCGTGCCCAGGGTCTCGAAGCCCGTCGGGCGTTCCAGCATGCCCTTCATCGGCCAGACGACCGCGTCCACCCGCGCCGTCACGGCCGAGCGGGCGACCGTGCCCTGAGCCGCGTCGCTGAGGTGCGCGGAGGAGTCGAGGGAGCCCTCGCGCTCGTCGCCGAGCAGGAACAGACGGCCCTGGGGGACCTTCACGGTCGGGATGTTCTTGTCCTCGACGACGCTGCCCTTGAGGTAGCCCTCGTCGATCTGCTTGCCGTTGACGGTCAGTTTGCCGTTGGTGCAACAGGAGACCGTGTCACCGCCGACCGCCACCACGCGCTTGACCACGGACGCGTTGGTCACCCAGCTCTTGTCGTTGAAGACGACGACGTCGCCCCGGCGTATCTCCCCGCCGTCCACGCGCTGCGCGAGCACCCGGTCGCCGGCGTCGATCGTAGGCGTCATGGAGGTGGTCGGGACGGTGTACGGCCGGTAGAGCACCGCTCCCCAGCCGAATCCGCCGAGGAACAGCACAATACCCAGTGCGACCGCGATCCCGGACAGTCGCTGTCCGGTCCTGGTCCCCACCGGGCCCGTGCTCTTGCCGCCGCTGCGCGGGGCCGTACGCGTCATGCTCTCGCCACCCATGGATCCGCACCCTACCCGGCGGTACCTGACCCGGTCAGCCCCTCCGGACCCACCATGGTCACAACTGCACCAGGGCTTCACCAAGGAGCGCCCGGGCAGGGTGCGTGAGGCGGTCGCCTCAGCGGGTCTCGGCCGCCCTGGTCTTCTTGCGGCGCCACAGCGCCACCGGCACCACGGCGGTGAGGGCGAGCGCGTTCGGCGCGGCCGTCAGGGCGGCGGACGCCGAGGACTTGTCGTTGATGCCGGTCTGGTCGAAGGTGTCCGGGATCGGGAGGGTGTCCCAGCGGTTGATCGGCCAGGCGATGACGATGGCGCGGCCCACGACATCCTTCACCGGGACCATGCCGTGGTGCTTGTCGCTCTGGTTGTAGCGGGAGTCGCGCGAGTTCTGGCGGTGGTCGCCCATGACCCAGATGTAGCCCTTGGGGACCTTCACCGTGAACTGGCCGCCCTGGTCGTCCACGCTGCAGGGCGTGTTGCCGGCGTAGACGAACGACGTGTCGTTCAGCGCCTTGCCGTTGACCTTCAGGGGGCCGGTGCCCTTGCAGGAGACCGTGTCGCCGCCGACTCCGATGACGCGCTTGATGAGGTCCTTCTCCTCGGCGGACGGCATCAGGCCGATCCAGCTGAGGACCTTCTGCACCGGGTTCGGGTTGGCGGTCGGCTCGCCGGCCAGCCAGTTGTCCGGGTCATGGAAGACGACGACCTCGCCGCGCTCCGGCTTGGAGCCGAACCAGGGGGTGAGCTTGTCGACCAGGACGCGGTCGCCCTGCTGGAGGGTGTTCTGCATCGAGTCCGACGGGATCGAGAACGCCTGCACCAAGAACGTCTTGATCAGCAGCGCGAGGACGAGCGCGATGCCGATGAGGATGGGCAGCTCCTTCCAGAAGGAGCGCTGTTTCCTCGCCCTGGAAGCCGTGTCGCCCGGCCCCTGTCCGTCCGCTCTGGTCTGCTCGTCGGGCGCGGTGCTGTCCTCCGCACCGGAGTCACTCCCGGAGGTCACGGCGCTGTCCGCGGCCGGGACAGCTGCTTCCACGGGGCGTCCGCGGTGCTCCTCGCCGTCGTGTCCGGACCGTGCGCCAACCGCCACATCCCCCACGCCAACTCCTTACTCTGTGCCGCCGCCTGCCCCATACGCGGTGCAGGCCCACCACTCCCATAACGAGCGGGAGTTCCGCAGGGCTCGGGAGCTGGATCGCTGTGTTCAGATCGTCGGGAGCAACCCTATGCGACAGCTGCGGGGACGCGGTCGTCCCCGACACGGAGTTGGAAACGGAGGAGAAAGTTTTAGGTTCCTTCAAGGAGGTCCAGTGGCCGAACGGCCAGGCGATGACCATCGCGCGGCCCACCACGGAGCTCTCGGCGACCGTGCCGCCGTAGCTGGTGTTCATGTGGGCGCGGGAGTCCGCGGAGTTGCCCCGGTGGTCGCCCATCACCCACAACCGCCCCTCGGGCACGGTGATGTCGAACGCCTGGGTGGAGGGGGCGTTGCCGGGATACAGGTAGTCCCCCTCGGTCAGGGGAACCCCGTTGACGGTCACCCGCCCCTGGGTGTCACAGCACTTGACGTGGTCGCCGCCGACTCCGATGACCCGCTTGATGAGGTCCTTGTCGTTGGCGGAGGGCAACAGACCGATGAAGGTGAGCCCTTCCTTGACCTGCTTGACGACGACGGGGTCGCTCTTCGTCGTCGTGGTCTGCTCGCCCGCCAGCCAGCCGCCCGGGTCCTTGAAGACGACGACGTCGCCGCGCTTGGGCTTGGAGCCGAACCATGGCGTGAACTTGTCGACCAGGACGCGGTCGCCGATCCGGATGGTCTGCTCCATGGAGCCGGACGGGATCACGAACGCCTGGACGAGGAAGGTCTTCAGGACCAGCGCTATGAGGACGGCGACACCGACCAGAAGGGGTATCTCCTTGACCGCGCCACGCCTGCGCCGTCGCTTGACCTTGCGCTGCAGCTTGCGCCGCTCGGCGCGGGTACGGCCGCCCGACGGGGCGCTCCCGCTGGTGCGGCGTGAGCCGGTGGGCAGGAGGTGCTCGGTGCCGAAGGTGCTGCTGGGGGTCGCCCCACGCGGTTTGCCGCGGTTACCCATGCGCACCGCCGGCGGCGGGCACGCGCGCGTAGGAGCTCGGGCGGTGCAGACCGGTCCAGTGGCCGGCGGGCCAGACGATCCAGTCGGCACGGCCGATGACGTCGGACACCGGGATCATGCCACCGCCGGGCGAGCCCAGATGGTCGCGGGAGTCGCTGGAGTCACTGCGGTGGTCGCCGAGGACGAAGAGGGTGCCGTCGGGCACGACGACATGGAAGGGCACCGTCGACGGGGTGTCCCCGGGGTACAGGAACGACGACTCGTCGACCGACCGGCCGTTCACCTCGATCCTCCCCTCCTTGTCGCAGCAGACCACTCGGTCCCCACCTACTCCCACGACGCGCTTGATGTAGTCCGCGTTCCCGAAATACCCAGTTCCGTCGAACACCACTACATCGCCGCGGCGCGGCTCGGCACCGAAACGGTACGCCAACTTATTTACGAGAACCCGGTCTCCGATCCTCAATCCGTTTTCCATGGATCCGCTGGGAATCTGGAAGGGTTGCGCCACGAAAGCGTTGAGGATCAGCAAAAACACCAGGCAGACCAGCAGGATCACGGAGAGCCGGCCGCCGGGCAGCCAGTCCGTGATCCGCGACACCAACGCGAAACGCGACCGTCCCTCCGCAGCCTCTGGTTCAGGGCGGGAGGAGCGGTCGCGCTCCGTCTGCTGTGCTTCGGTGTCCATCGGGGCCAGATGCTATCCGGCCCGGCTAGGAACACCCGCGCGAGCTCAGCTGTCGCGCTTCTCCTTGATCTTCGCGGCCTTACCGCGCAGCTCGCGCAGGTAGTAGAGCTTGGCGCGACGCACGTCACCGCGGGTGACGAGCTCGATCTTCTCGACGATCGGGGTGTGCACCGGGAAGGTGCGCTCGACGCCGACGGAGAAGGAGACCTTGCGGACCGTGAAGGTCTCGCGGACACCGGCGCCCTGGCGGCGGATCACCACGCCCTTGAACTGCTGCACACGGGAGCGGTTGCCCTCGATGACGCGGACGTGGACGTTGACGGTGTCACCCGGGCGGAAGGCCGGGACGTCGCTGCGCAGCGACGCGCTGTCGACGGAGTCGAGCAGGTGAGACATTTCGTCTGCTTTCTTCGCTGATGCCACAGGTCATCAACGGGAACTAGGTGTTCTTCGAGGATGCTGTCCGGGTCGGGGCGGGCGTCGTGTCCCCCTGTGGCAGGGGCGCACGCCGGACGACGCACAACAGCGGCCTATTCTTCCACGCCCTCTGGCCTGCGCCAAAATCGGCCGTACGGCTCCCCCTCCGGATCCGGGGCCCAGCCCAGGATGGAGAGCATCTCGCGGTCCTTCTTGTCGAAGGCCTTGGGGTCGCAGCGCTCGATCAGGTCGGGCCGGTTGGCCGTCGTACGCCTGAGGGCCTCGTCCCGCCTCCAGCGGGCGATCTTGCCGTGGTGCCCGCTGAGCAGCACGTCCGGGATGCCCCGGCCGCGCCACTCCGGAGGCTTGGTGTAGACGGGGCCTTCCAGGAGATTGGCCATGGCGCCGGGCGCGAAGGAGTCGTCCCGGTGCGACTCGGCGTTGCCGAGGACGCCGGGCAGCAGGCGGGCGACGGCTTCCGTGATCACCAGTACGGCCGCCTCGCCGCCGGCGAGGACGTAGTCGCCGATGGACACCTCGTGGACGGGCATACGGGTGCCGTACTCGTCGATCACCCGGCGGTCGATGCCCTCGTAGCGCGCGGGCGTGAAGATCAGCCAGGGGCGCTCGGAGAGCTCCACGGCGAGTTCCTGGGTGAAGGGACGTCCGCTGGGGGTGGGGACGATCAGTGCGGGGGCGTGCGAGCCGGTCTCGTAGCCGTCGGCGAGCGCGGCGTCCAGGGCGTCGCCCCAGGGGTCGGTCTTCATGACCATGCCGGGGCCGCCGCCGTACGGGGTGTCGTCGACCGTGTTGTGGCGGTCGTACGTCCACGCGCGCAGGTCGTGCACATGGACGTTCAGCTGACCACGCGCGCGTGCCTTGCCGACGAGGGAGACGTTCAGCGCGTCGAGGTACTCGGGGAAGATCGTGACGACGTCGAGCCTCATGCGCTGTCGTCCCTGGTGGACACGGTCTCCGCCTGGTCGTCGATCAGCCCGGGCGGCGGGTCGATGATCGCCCGCTGCTCCTCCAGGTCGATCTCCGTGACGATCTCCTCGACGAAGGGGACGAGGACCTCGCTGCCGTCGGGGCGCTCGACGATGAACAGGTCCTGGGACGGCAGATGCGAGATCTCGGTGATCCTGCCCACCTCCACGCCTTCCTTGGTCACCACGTCGAGGTCGATCAGCTGATGGTCGTAGTACTCGTCCTCTTCCTCCGGCAGCACCTCCGGGTCGACCTCGGCGATCAGGAGGGTGTTGCGGAGGGCCTCGGCGGCGGTGCGGTCCCTGACGCCCTCGAAGCGGAGGAGGAGACGGCCGCTGTGGACGCGGCCGGTCTCGATGGTGAGCGGGCCCGTGGCGGCGGGGTCCGTCAGCAGGACCGCGCCGGGGGCGAGCCTCAGCTCCGGCTCGTCGGTGCGGACCTCGACGGTGACCTCGCCCTTGATGCCGTGGGCACGGCCGATACGAGCGACTACCAGCTGCACTGTGCTTGATCTCCTGTAGTACGACTACGGGCCGGGGACGGCCCAGTGGCCCTCCCCGGCCCGAGCCGGTGCTGCGTTTGGCGTCAGCGGACGTGGTCGACGTCGACTAGGTCGACGCGGACACCACGGCCGCCGATGGCGCCCACGACGGTGCGCAGAGCGCGTGCGGTGCGGCCGTTGCGGCCGATCACCTTGCCGAGGTCGTCGGGGTGGACCCGGACCTCGAGGACACGCCCGCGGCGCAGGTTGCGCGAAGCGACCTGCACATCGTCGGGGTTGTCGACGATGCCCTTCACGAGGTGCTCGAGAGCCTCCTCGAGCATGCTCAGGCCTCGGTCGACTCAGACGAAGAGGACTCGGCCGGGGCCTCGTCCTTCTTCTCAGCCTTCTTCTTCTGGGTGATCGCCTCACCCTTGCCCTCGTCGTCGCCACCCAGGGCCTCGAACGAGGGGCGCGCCTTCTTCGGCTCGGCCACGAGCAGCGGAGCCGGGGCGGGCTCGCCCTTGAACTTCTGCCAGTCGCCGGTCTTCTTCAGGATGGCGAGGACGGGCTCGGTCGGCTGCGCGCCGACACCCAGCCAGTACGCGACACGGTCGGCGTCCACCTCGATGACCGACGGGTGGTAGGTCGGGTGGTACTTGCCGATCTCCTCGATCGCACGGCCGTCACGGCGGGTGCGGGAGTCGGCGACGACGATGCGGTAGTGAGGCGAACGGATCTTGCCCAGACGCTTCAGCTTGATCTTGACTGCCACGGGAGTGGGTTCTCCTGGATTTGACGTGGTTGGGCACGGCGAGATTGCCGCGTGGGGTTGCGGTACCCGAGTGCCCGATGGACGCGTCAGCCGGAGGCGAGAGGGTTCCTGTGCGGCTGTCGAGTACAGCTGGCCATTCTGCCACATCTTGCGGGTCGCCATGGACCGGGGCCGGACGGAGGCATGCCTGAGGGGCACCCGGTGCTCGGGCGAACGCCCGGGTGCACACCTCGGCCCGCGCGCGTGTCGGACCGGCAGCCACGAGATGCCGGTAAGCGACGCCGCGTCTACGCCGCCCCGACCACCTCGGGGATCCGGAACGGTTTGCCGCAGCCGCCGCACACGATCGGTGCCTGGGCCAGGACCGACGGAACGACCCGGACGTTACGACCGCAGTCGCACACGGCCTTCACCCGGACCCCGCCGCCGGAGGAGCCGTGGCGGGCCGCCGGGCCCCGGAAGCTCTTCGGGGTGTCGGCGGCCGTCGCCACCGTGTGGGCCTTCAGGGCGCGCTGGAGGCGCTCGATGGTCGGACGGTAGCGGCGCTTGGCCTCGGGGTTGAGCGTGACCAGCGAGAAGCCGCTGCTCGGGTGCGGTTCCTCGGGGTGGTCCAGGCCCAGCTCCTCGGCGATCGCGAGGAATCTGCGGTTGTGGTAGCGGCCGGCTCGGGATGTGTCGCGCACGCCGCGGGCGGCGGCGATGCCATGGACTGCCTCATGGAGCAGTCGCTCGAAGGAGAGCTCGTGACCGCAGGCGGACGAGGACTCTCCGATCAGGGACTCTGGCGCGGCAAGGTCCGGCAGCTCGGGGTGGTACCGCTGAATGTCGGCCCACGCCTCTGCCAGCTCTGCGGCGAGAACAGGTGGTGTCTGTGTCGTGCTCACGTAATGACAACGAGCGGGAGTGCCGCTGTGTTCCTATTCCGGGGCATCCCAAATAATTTGCACGTACCCGTCAGTTGCCGCTGATGCGTGGAGACGAGGGCCAGTGCGCTGATCTGCGGATAAGCCTCACAGCTCGTACCAAGCCGGTACGTAGCCTGACGTACGACCCGGCGCGTAGACGATGTCCACTCGCCGGTGCGGCTGTGATCCGCGGATGCGCAAGGGGCGTTTCGGTCGCTCTGATGGCGGAACGGCCCTGTCTCAGTAAGCGCGCGCGCCGGCCGCGACGTTACCGGGCTCGCCCAAGCCCTCGGGAACCGTCCCGTCGGCGGCAACCAGACACCGTACGGTCACCGCACGCTCGCCGTGATGTTACGGGCCCAGGTTGCCGGGATGTGAAATCTCGCCACTCGCACGGCCAACCCACAAGCCGGGCCCTGTTACCCCTGGACGAGCGGTCGAGTGCGGAGTTACCTGGCATACGGGGGAGAGTGCGAGCGCACGTCACGGGGGCCACGGAATCGGGCACAGCTGTATCTCTCGGCGGATTGGGGCGCTTTACATGACACCTACGCTCGTGCGGCAGCACCGACCTCACGCGGGCGCGGTGCCCCGTGCGGACCTGTGTGCACGCGCGCGTGACTGGTCCGAGATCCAGGAGCGGATGCTGGTGCCGCTCTACGAGGCCGTCTACGAGCGACTGGAAGTGGGCCCCGGCACGCGGTTGCTGGGCCTCGGCTGCGGCAGCGGGCTGGCCCTTCTGATGGCGGCGTCGAGAGGCGTGGCCGTCACCGGTGTCGACCACTCCTCCCCCGAGCGGCTCGCCCTCGCGCGGGAGCGGCTGCTCCCGGACGCGTGGAGCACGCGCGCGCGTGCGGACACCCGGATCGTCGACGGTTCACCCGAGAGCCTGGGGGCCGCGGGCGACGCGGAGACGCCCTCGTACACCCTGGTGACCGCGTTCGACCCCATCGGGAGTCTGGCGGGCGACTCGGAGGGGCTCGGCGGGCTGCTGCGGGCAGCGACACCGCTCGCCGAGCGCGGGGCGCCCGTGGTGCTCGCCGGCTGGGGTCCGCCGGAACGTTGCACCACGTCGTCCGTGCTGCGGGTGGCCACCAGGCTGGCGGATCCGCTGCGCAGCACGGCGAGTTGGCGCCCCGCCCTTCGCGACGACCTGGAGGAGGTCGCCCAGCGGGCCGGACTGAAGCCGGACGGCTCGGGGCGGGTCGCCTGCCCCTTCGGGTACGCCGACACGGACAGCGCGGTCAAGGGGCTGCTGTCGACCGGCCTGTTCGACGCGGCGATCGCGGCGACCGACCCGACGCAGGTCAACAAGGAGTTGACGGAAGCGCTGCACCCCTATGTGCGCGCGGACGGCACGGTGTGGATGCCGAACGTGTTCCGGTATCTCATCGCGCGCGTGCCCTAGCCGGACACCCCCTGGGCCTCCACGTCCTTCCTCAGGCGGCTGATCCCGGCGATCCGGTACGCGTCCGCCTCCTCCAGCGTCTCCTTCTCCAGCAACGCCTCGGCGAGGGCGTCCAGTTGGCCGCGGTGGTCGCGGAGTTTGCGGCACGCCTCGTCGTAGCACTCGTCGACGATCCGGCGCATCTCGTGCTCGATCACGTCCAGGGTCTGCGGGGCCGCCGAGAGGCCGTAGGCCTGTTGGGCGTCGCCGGGCAGCGCCGACAGACGGCCGACGCGCTCGCTCATGCCCCAGCGCGCGACCATCCCGCGCGCGATGGTGGTGACCTGTTCCAGGTCGTTCTCCGCGCCGGTCGTGACGACCCCGTAGACGACCTGTTCCGCCGCCATGCCGCCGAGCGCGCCGATGATCCGGCCGCGCAGGTACTCCTCGGTGTACGCGTACTTGTCGGACTCCGGCGTCGAGAGCGTGACGCCGAGGGCACGGCCGCGCGGCACGATGGTGATCTTGCGGACGGGGTCGGCACCGGGCTGGAGCATGCCGAGGAGGGCGTGGCCGCTCTCGTGGTGGGCGGTGCGGCGGCGCTCCTCGTCGGGCATCACCAGGGGCCGTTCGGCGCCCAGCTGGACCTTCTCCAGCGCCTCCGAGAGGTCGGACTGCGTCACCCTCTCCTGCTTGCGCTTGACGGCGAGAAGGGCGGCCTCGTTGGCGAGGTTGGCCAGCTCGGCGCCGGTCATGCCCGGGGTGGTACGGGCGACCTGGGCCAGGTCGACCTCCTTGGCGAGGGGGATCTCGCGGGTGTGGATCTCCAGGATGGCCTCGCGGCCCCCGCGGTCCGGGGGCGAGACCATGACCACCCGGTCGAAGCGGCCGGGGCGGGTCAGGGCCGGGTCGAGGACGTCGGCGCGGTTGGTGGCCGCGATGACGATGACGCCCTCGGAGCCGGAGAAGCCGTCCATCTCGGTGAGGATCTGGTTGAGCGTCTGCTCGCGCTCGTCGTGACCGCCCATGCCGGAACCGCCGCCCCGGGCCCGGCCGATGGTGTCGATCTCATCGATGAAGATGATCGACGGCGCCACCTTGCGGGCCTCCGCGAACAGCTCACGCACGCGTGAGGCACCGACACCGACGATCATCTCGATGAACTCGGAGGCGGAGGCCGAGAAGAACGGGACCCCGGCCTCCCCCGCCACCGCCCGCGCGAGCAGCGTCTTTCCGGTGCCGGGCGGGCCCGCGAGCAGCACGCCCCTGGGCATCTTGGCGCCCATGCGGCGATAGGCGTCGGGGTTCTTCAGGAAGTCGACCACGTCGTTGAGCTCGCCCTCGACCTCGTCGATGCCGGCCACGTCCTGGAAGGTCGTGCGCTTCCTGCCCGGCTCCAGCTCCACCGGCTTGGGCGGCGCCTTCCGGCCGAGCATGCCGCCCGCGCCGCCCATCCCCGCGCTCATCCGTCGCGCGATGAAGATCCACACGCCGATCAGCAGCAGCATCGGGGCCAGCGAGATCAGCAGATTGGCCAGAAAACTACGGTGCTGGACGACCGGCTCCGCCGTGACCGTGACGTCGTGCTTGGTCAGGTCGTCCCAGATCGTGTCGCTCGCGAAGGTCGGCCGCTCGGTGTTGAACTTGGTGTACTTGCCACCGCCGTCCGGGTTGCCCTGCTCCTTCTTGAGCTGGCCCTGGATCGCGTTGCCCTTGGCGTAGATCTTGCTGACGTTGCCCGCGTCGACCTGCTTGCTGAACTCGGTGTACGAGATCGTCGGCTCGTTGCCCTCGTTGAAGAAGGACAGGATCAGGTTCGCGATCAGAAACACGACCAGCGCGGTCAGGATCAGGCTCCACCAGCCGCCGCGCATCCGCCGCCCACCTGACGGCGGCTTCTGCGGCTCCTCGGGCGTGCCCTCGGTACGCCAGGGCTGGTCGGGCGACTTGCGCGGCGGGGCGGGGTTGGTCATATCGGGACGTTACGACAGGAAAGCCGCGCGGGCATGCGGATGTACGAGGCCGGGGGCGGCCTCGGCAAGACGCCGGGGGCGCTCCCGATCGGGAGCCGATGCCGGTTGGCGTGCGCGTGTCCGGTGCCAGGAGAGCGGATGTGCGCTGATTGAACGGCTCGCCCCGCACATGCGAGACGGGGCCGGG
>NZ_JBSFHA010000090.1:0-43003 GCF_053596855.1 Streptomyces sp. NPDC001617 | reverse complement strand
GGTAGTCGTGCTCGATGCGCCGGCGCAGCTTCGCGGTGCGCACGAGGGTGGCCGGCGGGGTCTCGGCGGGCAGGTTGGACAGCCAGAACTGCACGGGTTCGGGCTCGGTGGCGGGCCATTCGGCCAGTAGCCGGCGCACCGGCAGTTCGGGGCCGGCGGCTGCCTTGCGGATCTCGCGTCCGGCGGGCCGGATCCGCAGGGCCACGAACCGTGAGTACCTGCGCTTGACGCCGCTGCGGCCGCTGCCTGGGCGGGAGCCCTCGCGCCACCGCACGGGCCGGGCGGCCTGTCGGCCGGCCGCGATGACCAGGTTCTTCACGGTCCGGGCCGGCTCGGGGTAGGCAGGCTGCGGGCGGGGGCCGCGGCCGCTGTAGGGCGGGGTGTGCGGCTGTGCCTCTTCCGGCTGGGCGGTCGTCGGGGTCGAGATACCCACGACGTAGTCGAGCTTGCGTTCTTCCAGGCCCAGCCGGAAGGCCGCGGTGTCGCCGTATCCGCCGTCGGCGACGGCGAGCGGGACGTCGATGCCCCACGATCGGGTCTCGTCGATCATGTCCAGGGCCAGGGCCAGGGCCGATATCAAACCCGGGGCGGTTCACAGCGAACAAGGCGCAATCGGCCGAGTTCGGACAGCGGATGTCGGCGCGGGGCGAGAGGCCTCCGGGTGAGGTGTCACCTTCGACAGGTCCACCTCGCCCGGCGCTCCCGTTCCCTTTCGGGAACTCGCCGCTGTCACATCGATGTCGGTGGACGGATTCGGACGGTTCCGCTACGGGTTGACGGCTTACTCGTCGGCGGCGGCCGCGACGAAGGTCTCGGCCGCCGCCGCGTCGACGCCCAGCGAGGACAGTACCCCGGCGCCGTCCTCCTCCTCCAGCAACCCAAGCAGAACATGGCCGGTGCTGACACCGTCCTCGTCCAACCGCAGGGCCACCCGCGGCGCCAGTTCGAGCGCCTTCTTCGCGTGGGCGTCGTACGGAATCAGCACCGGATCGGCGTCGCTGCGCGCCGGCAGGGCCGCCACTACCATGTCCCGCGCCTGGCCGCGGTCGACGCCCTGCGCTCGCAGGGCGTCGACCGCGGTGCCCTCGGTGCCGAGCAGGCCGAGGACGAGATGCGCCGGGACGATCTCGGCGTTGCCAGCCAGCTTGGCCTCCTTCATGGCGGCGATGATGGCGCTGCGTGCCGGCTGGGAGAACTTCTCGAAGGCGTTCGACGGCTTGGCGTCGGGCTTGCCGACGAACCGCTTCTGGGCTGCCTGCCTGGTGACGCCCATGCTGCGGCCGATGTCGGTCCAGGACGCGCCGGAACGACGGGCCTGGTCGACGAAGTGACCGATGAGGTGGTCGGCGACCTCGCCGATATGGTCGGCCAGCAGGACCGCGCCGGCCAGCTGGTCGAGGGCGTCAGTGTGGTCTTCGGTGATCGCCGTGATGAGCTCGTCGAGCTTGACCGGCGGAGTGGTGTGCTTCATGATGTCAACCTTAGGTTGTCACTCCCTCTCTGTCAACCTCGGGTTGTCACTCGGCTTCGGTCAAGAGCGGCGCCGTGTGAACGTGCCACCGCCGGGCGTGGCATTGTCCATGCCGACCACTGGCCTGGCCGCCGCGCCCGCTGCCGAGGTCGGTCCGAACGCCTGTATCGAGTGGTACTTGTACGTCAACTCCGCCTCGGGCACGGCCAGCGCGAGCGTGGGGCCTTGTCGAACAGCGTCGTGTAAACCGACGCCGGACGTGCCGGCGAGGATCGTCTCCCAGGCCGTCGTGATCGCCACCGGCATCAGCGAGGACGGCGGCCGTGAGGTGCTGGGCGTGATGGTCGGTGACAGCGAGACCGAGGCGTTCTGGAGCGAGTTCCTGCGTTCCTTGCGCGAACGCGGCCTGGGCGGGGTCCGGCTGGTGATCTCCGACAGTCACAGCGGCCTGGCGGCAGCGATCCGCAAGGTCATGCTCGGCGCCGCCTGGCAGCGTTGTCGTGTCCATTTCCTAAGGAATGTGTTTTCCCTGATCCCCAAGGGATCAGGGGAAATGGTCGCGGCGACCATCCGCACCATCTTCATCCAGCCCACCGCCGAAGCCGTCCATCACCAGCTCGATGCGGTGGCCGACATGCTCGGGCAGCAGTTCCCCAAGGTCAGGCAGGTGCTCCTGGACGCCAAGGAGGACCTGACCGCCTTCGCCGACTTCCCCATCTCCCACTGGAAGAAGATCCAGTCCTCAAATCCCCTGGAGCGGATCAACCGCGAGATCAAGCGCCGCACCGATGTCGTGCAGGTCTTCCCCAACCCGGCCGCCCTCGAACGGCTGGTCACCGCCGTGCTCAGCGAGATGCGCGACGAATGGATCGCCTTCCCCCGCCGCTGCCTGTCCGAAGGCAGCATGACGGCCATCTACGCCGCCGAACACGCCGACCACACCACCCCTGCACTCCCCAACACCCCAAACGCTACGGACGGTTGATCGCCTACACCATCACAACGGACGTGACCGGCATCCGGTCTACGGCTACGTGACCCCGATCGAGACCAGGGCCCTGGCCCGAGAACTCACCCACGCAGCGTAAACACTCGCTGTCCATCATCGTGGGGGAACTTCAGCCTTCCTGGGCAGCTTGCTGCAGCACACTCGACACCAACAAGACACCTTCTACAGCGTCGTAGCACCTGTAAACGTCGCTGCGACAATGCACGCCTCCGTTCGAGCGTGCGTCGAGAACTTTGAGCACCGGCTCAGGGGCCTCAGGTGCGAGCAGCCGACGACCGCCCGGCCGCCTTCGTGCAGCCGTTGACTCACCGTCGATCCAGCGTCGAAGGCGAGGATGCAAGCTCGGCGCGACCTCGGAACACACCCTGCGAGGGTCCGTGGTGCGGCAACAGCCTCCACCCGCCAAGCATGAGGAGAGACCTATGCCGTGCATCGTCACGGTCGGCACGTTCGACAGTAATGGCGTCGCCGACGTCACCAAGATCCTTCAGGAGTTCGACGCCGAAGTCGCACCCGAACTTCCCCGACTGCGCCGGAGGCAGGTCTTCCACTACAGCGACCTGTTCATACACATGCAGGACTGGGACGCTGCGGACGAGAGCGAGGCGCAGCGGCTGGCCGCCACTGACCCCCGGTGCATCCAGCTGGACGAGCGCCTGTCCGCCTACTTCGGCGGGCACGACCCGATCGAAGACTGGGACGGCCCGATCGACCGGCCCACGGCCGAGCGGTTCTACCTGTGGCCGGCCGAACAGCTGGAGAATCTGGAGCACTCGTTCAGCGCGGTCATCGTCAACACCCAACTGCAGGAGCACATCCCCGAGGTGTCGCGGCTGTTCGCGGAGTCGGACGAGACCGACATCCCACTGAAGATGGGCACGTTGCGCCGCCAGATCTATTTGTGGCGCGGCATCTACCTGCACATCCAGGACTTCGCCGAAACCAACAGCATCAAGGTGATCAGCTCGGTGTGGACGGAGGGCGACCCCCGCTTCCTGCAACTCGTCGACGACCTCACACGGATCATCCTGCCGTACGACCCTGACGGCAATTCGTTGGCCACTCGCTTTTACCACTGGGCTGCAGAGGTGTCCGCATGACCGAGCTACCGACCTTCCCCATCCGCCGGCAGCAGCCAGGCGTGCTCCCGGCCCAGTACGAGACGCTGCGGGAGCGTGGAATCGGCCGGGTGGTGCTGCCGACCGGAAAGCTCGCCTGGATGGTCGTGCGGCCCGAGTTCGCCCGGTTTGTTCTGTCCGACCGGCGGTTCAGTGCCGACAAGACCGACGACAACTTCCCGAAACTGACGCCGAACGGGCTCAACAAGCTCAAGTACTGTGCGCCGTTCATGGTCAACCAGGATGGTCCCGAGCACCTGGAGCAGAAGAAGACGATCGCCCAGGAGTTCTCCCCGGCAAGAACCCCCGGGTTGGAGAACCGCATGCGGGTGGTGGTGGACGACCTGGTCGACGTGATGCTGGGGCAGCAGACGAAGCCGGTCGACCTCGTGGTGGAGCTGTCGTACCCGATCGCTTGGAAGCTGCAGGAGATGTTCATCGGCATCCCCGCGGCCGAGCTGGCGACGATGCGCGAACACGTCTGGGATCTGCTGCTGCGCACCTCCAACGAGGAGGAGGAGAAGGCAGCCGCCGCGATCCTCAACGACCACGCGATCGAAGTGCTGAAAGAAAAGGCAGACCACCCGGGCGACGACCTGATGAGCCGCCTGATAGCGCAGGAGCGCGCCAAGCACGGCGAGGTGGACTGGTTCCGGCTGGCACCCACGATGCTCGCGAACGCCCAGGGCATCCACAACTCGGTCTCCACGATGATCTCGTTGGGCGTGATCACTTTGCTGACGCATCCGCAGGAGCGAGCGGCGCTGCTGGCCGAGCCGGACCGGATGTGGGGCGCGGCGGACGAGATGCTCCGGTACTTCTCGATCAACGACGGCACCCCGATGCGGGTGGCCACCGAAGACGTGCTCATCGGCGACACGCTGGTCAAGGCCGGCGACGGCATGGCCATACCGACGATGCCCGTCAACCGTGACCCGTCGACGTGCCCGTATCCCAACGAACTCAACCTCCTGCGGGAACAGCCCGTCAGGCACATCGCGTTCGGCCACGGACCGCATCAGTGCCCGGCGAACCGGCTGACGCCGGCCGTGTTGGGAATGGTCTTCACGACGCTGTTCGACAAGGCCCCCACGCTCGCGCTGGCCGTGCCCGAAGCGGAGTTGACGTACGGGTACCACTCGATACAGGCGTTCGGACCGAAGGCAGTGCCGGTCACCTGGTAGCGGCCGTCTCTGCCTGGCGGCAGGCCAACAGGCTGACCGAGTCGACCGGAGGGGCTGACAGTGAAAGAGCAGTTCGGCAATGCGCCCGCAGCGAGCCACCGGGCCCTGTCGCGGGCCCTGATCTGATGGCGCCGCGGGAGGCTGACGGCCGGGTCGCCCTCGTCATCGGTGCTTCGGGGGCGCTCGGCGCTGCCGTCGCCCGTGTCCTCGACCAGCGCGGCTACCGGATGGCGCTGCACTGCACCACCGGTGAGGACCGGGCCCGTGCGGTCGCGGCCGAGCTCGGCGAGCCCTGCGCCGTGGTGCAAGCCGACGTCGCCGACTGGGCCGCCACCCGGGACATGGTGGACCAGGTGCATGCCGAGCTGGGCGATATCAGCGTGCTCGTCAACGCGGGTGCCATCCGCCGAGACGGCCTCCTGGTCGCCCAGCCTGTCGACGACTGGGCCCGGACCATCGCCGTCGACCTGATCGGCACCTTTCACACCTGCCGGGCTGCTCTCCCGGACATGATACGGGCCCGCTGGGGGCGGGTGATCAACGTCGTCTCGCCAGCCGCCCTGATCGGCAGCAGGGGCCAGACGGCGTATTCAGCGGCCAAAGCCGGCGTGCTGGGCCTGACTCGGAGCCTGGCCCTGGAGTGCGGGCGGTACGAGGTGACGGTCAACGCGCTCTCGCCCGGATTCATGGCCACGGCGCTCACCGCGCAGGTGCCGGCCGAGGTCGGCGCCGCACTTCTGGCCAGGACCGCGTTCGGCCGCATGGGCACGCCTGCGGAGGTGGCCCGCGGTATCGAGTTGCTACTGGACGCCGACTACATGACAGGCCAGGTGCTGTCCATCGATGGCGGGATGTCTGTTTCCTGATATCAGCGCCAGCCACAGACCCCCTCCCACCGTGGCGACATGGGCGACGCCACGGCATCGGCGATGGGCGCGGGCGGCCGCTCCTCGTGCACTGCAGTGGGGCTCAGAACCCGCGGGCAGTGAGCCACTCGTCCAGCGCGACCGAGACGATGTCGCCGATGGGCAGGTGGTCGAGTTCGTTGTCCAGCGCGAAGCGTTTGATCCGCTTCTTCAGCTTCAGGGCAGCGGGGACCGACGAGTCGAGGCTCTCGCGCGTGACGATGCGCTGGTTGAGAACGACGGCGGTTTCGGGAATGTCCTTGGGGCGGCCGGCCCCCTGAGCCCACGGTGTTCCTTCGTGCGGCGCTGTCTGAGATTGCACGTCCTGTTCCTGGTGAGTCCGTGGAACATCGGTCCTCACGCGGAACCCGTTGCCGCCTCTCGTCGGAGGAGCTGCAGGGCGAAGCGCCACCTCGGCGCCCGAGGCTGCGCCAGGAGCCGTGGACGGGCTGCGCTGCGCAACGGGTTCGGTCGGCTGCCTCGGCTGGAGCGCAGGTGCTGCAGGATCGGCAGCCGGGGCCACAGGCGCCACCTGCCGTTCCACCGGCATCCCAGTGAACTCTGTCCCCGCTCGGGAGCGACGACAGCCGGGCGAACCGGCTGACGGGTGGCTGGCTTCGGCACGGGGTCGCTCGGTGTGACCTCAACGGGTCGGCTGGGTGGAGGTCTGCGCCACTTCGGGCACCGCCTCGGCCTGGCCCCGCGCCGATACTTCGGCGAGAGCGGGAGAAGGAGCGGGCTGTGCCTGCGGCTCGCGGGCAGGTGGACGGCCTTCGCCGTCGGTGGCGGCCTGTTCGGCGGCGTACTGCTCGGGGGTGAGCTCGGCGGCTGGGGGAGGGGCGGGGCTGTCTTCTTGGCTCCGCCCAAGGCACGGCCGCCGCCGGTGCGGCGGGCCGGGGGCCTCATGCGTTCGGTCATGCTGCAGTCAGCTCCTTCATCAGCTCGGCGTACTCGCTCAGTTCAGTCGGGATCTCGCCGAAGGCCTCCATGTAGTGCACCCAGGATTGGATGGTGGTCTCGGCGAGCGGGAACGGCTCGTCCCGGTCGGGGCCGATGCCCTCGCCCTCGGCGGGGTCGAGGAGCTTGTCCTTCGCGTTGCGGGGCAGGCTGGTGCGGTCGTCGGCCTTGACCATCACGACGTGGGCGGTGACGCCGCGGATGTTGCGGGCGGCGGCGCGTTCGGCCTCGTCGAAGGTGGCTACGAGCTTGCGGCGTTCGATCTTGGTGCGGGTGACCGGTACGAGCAGCAGGTTCGCCTCGGTGACAGCCTCGTGGAAGATGCGGGCGCTGCCGCCGCCGGCGTCGACCACGATCGCGTCGAACTCGGCGCGCTTGGTACCGGATGTACTCGGCGATGTCGTCGAACGGGTACCGCTCGACCACCAGGTTGGCGGGGATCTCGAAGCCGGCGGCCTGGGCGACCTTGAACCAGTCGAAGGCGGACTGGCTGGTGGCGTCGGCGTCCAGCAGCAGCGTCGGGACGCCGAGGACGACGGCGTAGTAGAAGGCGATGAACCAGGCGGAGGCACGCTGCGCGAGCTTGCGCCGCTCGGCGGCCCGCGCTGCCGTGCGCATCCGCAGCGTCTGCTGCGTGGTGCGCACGGTCCCATCGCCCCCCCCTTTCAGGTCCTCACCTCACCTCACCTCACCTCACCGTCGGACTCGGCGACTCCGTGCTGTTCGCCGGCGGAGTGAGGACGATCTGCGGCTGGCCCGCGACCGCGGGCGGCGGGGTCAGGTCCTGGGCCGGAAGGTTGGGGGAGGTGGTTTCCTGGACGAGAACCTGACCGAAGTCGACCAGGCCGGTCTTCTCCACGGCGGAGATGTGGTCCAGGACGGTGTTGTTGACCTGGTCGGCCAGTGCGCGGACCAGCGAGTTCCTCGTGGTGGTGCGGACGCCGGCGATCGTGGTGAGGAACTGGCCGTTCGTCGCGCGGATGGTGGTGGCCATGTCCGTGTCGAACTGCTTGCCTCTTTCCGCGTTCAGCCGGGACTCGAAGCTCTGCTGTTGGGGCGATGGCTGGCTGGGCAGTGTGATGCCCAACTGCCCCGCGACATTGCGACAGGCGGCGTCCAACGCGGCATCCCCGTCGACCAGATGCTCCCCGGCGGTCCTGACCGCCTTCGTCGTCCCTTTCTTCAGCGCCTTCTCGCCGACGGGATACTCCCACAGTCCGGCCGAGCGCACCTTGACCACAAAATCCCTGTCGGCTTCCGTCAGTGGCCCGGTCGCCGGGGTGGCGACGACTCGCGTGGGTGCGCTGCTGACCTTCTGAACTCCGAGCATGGAGGGGTAGAGGAGGGAGCCGAGGGTGAGGCTGACCGCACCACCCAAGAAGAGAGTTCCCGCCGCCTTTCGTGAAACGAGCACCGTGTCTCCTGATCCGGTTCAACGGATCCCGCACACACCGTACTTACGGATGCGAAGGTCCGTAGAACCTCTTGGGCTCGTTATGGGTTGGCAAAGAGATCGGTGGCCGGCGAGCGGCTGACGAGCCGCCGGCCCCTTGAGCGCGAAGAAGGGCCGTTCGACCCTAACGGCGGCCAGGGAAGGGGCTGTTAGGCCCTAGGAGCCGGGTGCCTCTCCGCCGACCATGTAGCGGCGGCCGGGAAGAGCCAGGTCCATTCCCGCACCTCTGGTCCTTCCCGGCTCGTCGTGGACACCAACTGATGTCGAAGACACCAACTGATGAGGAGGACGCTGTTCGGCCGACGAGATACAGCAGTCGGGGACCGCGCGGTCGCGCGCCGTTGGCGTCGTGGCACGCGGGCGATCGGGATGTGCGGCGGAGGCGGCGGCCCGGCCTGCGTGGACGGAGCGGCTGGTCATGTACGTGATGTTCACCGGCTGCCACCTGACTTTCCTGGCCGTGGCCATGGCCGGTGTTTCGATGCGTGGTGGGGTCCTTGGCCGGACGTCGTGGTGCCTTCGCATGGGGGCGGCAGTCCTGCGCGACCGTACGCAGGTCATCCGTGCGCGCAGGGACTCATGGAAGTGCCGTGGAGTATGCAGTCAGGCCCCAGTGGGCCGCACCCTCGAAGTAGCGTCAGGGCCCATGGTGTTTCTGTTCGCCAACGGTCGCCGCTCACGGGGCCGGAAGCGTCTACGGGCTCGCCTTCACCAACCCGTTTGGGCGCAGTCCGAAGGCACGGACGTACGCCAGCTGTGCGTTGTTGGTGATCCCGCGATGGTGCAGGACCACGCCTTTCGGGACGCCGGTCGTGCCCGGTGTACTGGATCTGGGCCGGTTCGATGGCGTCGACCTCGGGGGCGCCCAGGTCTATAGGACGACGAGGTGTACGCGGCTGGGAGGGGCCGCTGGAAGCCGGGCGCGCGAGCGGACCGGGAGCGGTACGTGCCGTTCAGTGCCATGGGTATCGTCGTCCTGGCCGTGGAGATCGACCACATCTCGGCTGCGGACCCGGACGGCCGCCGCATGGTCCGCGGCACGATCCTCAAGCCGGCAACCCGGTGTACGACAAGTACGTGGGCAACGAGTCGCCGGTCGACAAGACCCAGAACCCGGTGCAGTACTTCGACTCGCCGTTCGACCGCACCAAGTGCGCGTGCGGATGCGAGGAGGAAGCCGCAACGTGGCCCGAGGCCCAGCCGCAGGCTTGACGGGCTGAGCATCGTGCCCTGTCGGCCGCACTCGGCAGGGCACGATGCTCAGCTGACGCAGTGAGGGGAACCATCCCTGATGGCCGTTTCCGACAAGGGAGTTGAGCCTTCGTTCCGCTGCGGCGACGTCGCCGTGGACCGGGTCGGATGCGCTGTGGGACCGTCTGGAGCCGCTGCTGCCGTAGCGCGAACGGCGCTTCGGTACCGTGGCAGTAAGCCCTTGGACGGCCGCGCGTACTCGTGTGCCGCGCCCGTGCGCCATCAGGAGCGCGCCAGCATGAAGCGTCCGTCGAACCCGGAACACCGGTGACCCTGTGGCTGCCTGGCCGTGCAGCGGCCACGGTCATGGAAGAGCAACGGCGGCTTCGGGCTGCAGTGGTCGAGTGGGCGCGATATTTGTCGCGGCTGGCTTGTCTGGAGAGGGGGGAGACGGTGTCGGACAGGAGGGGTTGACACCCTGGAGGGCGAGACTCCCATCCTGCGCCTCCCACTCTTCTGCGTGCGGTGCAGAGGCGGAAGACGACATACAACGGTGCCGGTGCGGCCTGTCCGTACGCGGCTTGTAGGTGGAGCAGGGCTTTGTGCATCCGCCGCACGGGGCTGGTGTGCGGCGTCTACGCATGCGGCACCGGCTCCCGGCTGCGCACTCATTCACACGCTGGCTGCGCATACGCGTGGTGGGCTCGTTGGTCGGGGCGACCATGAGCCCGATCATGGCAGGTGAGCGGGCGGCTGCGCAGACTCCGATGCGTCCGCGTGTACTGCCGCGCAGCCGTTCACGCGTGCTGCGCATCCCGCTGCGCGCTCGGTGTGCAGTCGATGGCGCATCGTTGTGGTCTGGGTGCCGGGGCTTTGGTCGGCTCCGTGGTCGGGCTGTGCCAGCCGCCGCATGGCGGCGGTGGGTGGTGACGTGTGATGTCCGCGTTCGGCCGGCGTGACGGTCTCAGGGCACGAGGTCGGTGAGGAGGGTGTCCAGGACGGTTTCTTCCTCGATGCGCACGCCGAGTTCGGCCAGGGCCGGGGCCAGGTCGGGGTCCCATGCGGCGGTGGCCGGTGTGCCGGTCAGGGGTGGGGCCAGGGGTGTGGCGGCGGCCGCGGTGCGGTAGTCGGCGGCCGTGTAGCGCCAGGACTGCCAGGGGACACGGCGCAGCAGGGCCTCGGCGATGCGCAGGCCGCCCCAGTCGAAGTCGCCGTGGTAGCAGAGCGTGGACCGGCGGGAGTGGAGGTGACGTAGCAGGGTGAGGGCGGCGGCCGAGGGCTGGCCCTGGAGGCAGACCAGGGGCGGGCAGGTGGGGCCGTGGGCGTCGGCTGCGGTGGCCAGGACGGTCGGGTTCTCGCATACGTACACCACCGTGGGCGCCGTAATCGGCGGGCTGTGAGTGAGCTGGCGCAGGGTCAGGACGGCCGGTTCGCCCGCGTCGGTCAGCCAGTCCAGAGCGGGTGTGCCGCGTAGGCCCAGCGTGAGGACAGTGGAGGACAGGGCGTCTCTGAGCAGGCCGGCCGAGGCCCAGGCCTCGCGGCGCCATTCGGCTCCGCTGCCGTCCGGGAAACCGGTCAAGGCGCGCACCCCGGACAGGACGACGGTGGCGAGCGGGGTTGTGTCGTCGAGGGCGTGGGCGTCACCGAGCGTGCCGGCGGCGAAGGCGGGCAGGGACACGGCCGGGTCGGCGGGCAGCGCCCGCAGGGCCGTCGCGGCATCGGCGAGCAGGACCTTCGCCGCCTGTGGCGTGCGCGCAAGGCGGCGTACGAGGCCGTCCTTGCGCAACCGGTCGGCCCACTCGGACAGTTCAGGCCGCAGCGTGGCCAGCGGGACGTACGCCTCGTGCCAGGCGTTCGCCTCCTGTTCGCGTACGTCGGCGAGCCGGGCGACAGGGCCGGTGAGGGCGATGACGGCTGCGGCGAGGCCCTCGGGGCTGATGCCGGAGCGGCGCAGTACGGCGTCCACCGCGTCCAGGCGCACGGTCAGTGAGCGTCCGGCGCCCGGGCTGCGGCCCAGCAGGCGTTCGGTGGCGGCCCGCTCGGCGGTGGTGGGGGCGTCAAGGGTGACCGATCCGGTGAATGGTTCGTCCCGCTCCATGCGGCGCCGAACGCGCTCGACCAGCCAGGTCAGGCCGGCGTCGCCGAGCAGGCGGCTGAGGCGGTCGCGATCGACGCGCGTGCCGGGTTCCCCGGGGAGCGAGGGCTGCTCGGGGCTGTTCATGGCCACAGCGTGTCCTGGTCGGGGTCGGTGCCGTCGGCCGTCGCGGGCCTGGGTGCCGCCGTGCCGATCGTGGCAACCGGGGACGCCGCCTGAGCGGGAACGGTAGCCAGACGGAGATCCGGTTCCGCCCCCCGTACGCGCTCCATCCCATCCCACTCCCAACGGGTCACCAGCACCGCCGCGATCTCGTCCACGCGCGAGAGCTGGGCGATGGCGATGCCGGGGACTTGGGGGTAGCAGGCCCACTCGCGTTCGCTGGTCATCACCACGTCCAGGTCGAAGGCGTGCAGCAGGCCCAGGCACTTGGCGCGCGAGTCGTCGTCCACTCCCGCGAACGCCTCGTCCAGGGTGACCAGACGCGGGGCGTCGGGGGCGGCGGTGGCGTAGTGGGAGGAGGCGGCGGCGAACAGGGGCACGGACACGGCCAGGACGCGTTCGCCGCCGGAGGCGGGGCCGGTGGCCGGGACCCAGGTGCCGTGCTGGTGGCGTTCGATGCCGAACTCGTGCCAGGAGCGGTAGTCCAGCGCCGCGGTGAGTACCTCCAGCCAGCTGCCCGCCGCGTCGTCGGACTGCCGGCGGGCGATCTCGGCCTGCAGGAACTCCCCGACCGCCGCCCGGTCCTCGGGCGCCCAGGCGTCGGCGGACTGGCGCAGGCGTTCGCGGGCCTGGGCCAGTCCGGTCGGCGCCTTGCGTGAGGGACGCCAGACCAGGCGCAGCTTCATGCCGGTGGAGGTGGGCCGTTCCTGGAGTTCGGCGTTCATGGCCTGCACCTGCCGTTCGGCGGTGGCGATCAGCTCCTGCAGAGTACCGGCGACCTCGGTGAGCAGGTGGGTTTCGAGGATCTCGCGTTCGTGCGCGGACAGGATGCGCGCCAGTTGGGTCGTCTCGGTGGCGAGGGCCGCGGCCAGTTCGGGCACGGTGCGCCTGCGGCCCTGGTAGACGATGTCGACGACCATGCCGTCCTCGACCATGCGGGCGGTGGCGGTGTGGCCGCCGCGGGAGAGGGCGTCCTGGAGCTTCTTGTACTCCTCGCTGAGCCGCTTTTGTACGCGTTCCCAGGCGCCGTCGGAGTCGTCGGTGCCGGACGGACCCGACAGCTGCGCCTCGATGGCACGGGCGAGCGCGACGGCCGGGGTGGCCGCCCACGGGCCGCCGTCCAGCGGGGGTAGGGCCGTCTCGGGCAGGGCGACGCTCAGCAGGCCGGTGGCCGCGAACCGCTGCAGCGCGGCGATCGCCTCGGCACGGGAGGCGGCGGCCTCTCGGACGTCCTTCTCCAGCTGTTCGATACGGCCCTCTGCATGGCCGACGCGCCGGCCGGCAGCGGTGTGCGCCTCGCGGGAGCGGCGCTGGTCGCGGTCGCAGGCGGCCAGGGCCTCGGCGGTGGCGGCCAGGCGCCGCTCCAGTTCCGCGACGGCGGCGCCGACGGTGGAGCGCAAGGTGGTGTGGCGTTCGGCGGCGGCGGTCGCCAGGCGGGCCGACTCCTCGGCGCGCAGGGTCAGTTCGGCCACCCGGGTGCCGGTTTGCTCGGCTTCCGTACGCTCGTCGGCCACCGTCCGCCCGGCGTCGGCGCGTTCGCGCAGGGCGGGCCACAGGGCGGCCAGGACAGCGGTGTGGTCGGCCAGCGCCTGGCGGACGGCGGCCAGGCGCGGCCGGTCGGCGGGCAGGTTCACGGCGGCCGCGGTGTCGGTGAGTTCGGTGGCGGCCTCGGCTTCCTGCCCGGCTGCCGCGGCCAGTTCGGCGGAGCGTTCGTCCTGTCGGGCACGGGTCCGGTGGGCGGCCTCCGCGGCGGCTGCGGCCAGCGCGTGCGCGTGTCGCAGGGCGGCGTCATCGGGTACGGCGGCCAGTTCGGCGTCCAGAGTGCGGCGGCGCCGGGCCACCGCGGCCCGCTCGGCCTCCAGCTCATGCAACTCGCCCGCCAGACCGCCGAGTTCATCGCGTAGGGCGACGATCCGCGCCCGGCGCGCCTCCTCGCGGGCACCCTCACCCACGTACACGGCGGCTTCCTTCGACCAGCTGCCCGTCAGCGCCCCGATGCGGAAGCGGCCGTCCGCCGCCACCCAGGTGTCACCGCCGGAGCCGAGCCCCACGGCCGTCAGAAGGCGGGCCACCGTCTGCTCGCCGACGGCCATGGCGTGCGCGTCACCGTGGTCCACGGCCGGGCGCAGCACATCGGCGAGCACCGGCCCGGCGAAGGGGGCACCCGGCGACAGCAGGACGTCATGCCCGTCGGCGGACACGGCGGTACCGTCCGGGAACACCCAGGCATCCAGTAGACCGGAGGCCTCCAACGCCGCCTCCACGCCGGCGCGTTCGGCGTGGGTGACGTGGTCGCGGAAGTCGACCAACCGCCACAGCGGTGCCCCGGGGACCTGGTCTCGTATGCCGGGAGTACGCGTGTGGGGTGGCGTGGGCCCGCGCTGGCCGCCCGCCTCCAGATCGGTCAGCTCCCGCTCGGTCTCGGCGCGACGGGCGCTCAGGTCCGTGAGCCGCTGGCCGAGCGCGGCCGTCCGGTCGGCCAGCTGCGCGGCTCGGGCGCGATGGGCGTCGGCGGTGTGCACGCGCGCGGGAGAGGGGCCCTGCAGATGAGTGACCCAGTCCTGCAGACCGTCCAGCAGGCCCGCCGGGTCCTGGGGCGTCAACTCCTCGCAATCGTCGAGGTGTTCGCGTACGTCGCGGACCAGTTCCCGGCCCGCCTCGGCCGCGGTGGCCTCCGCCTGGGCCTGCCGTTCGGCGGTGTGCCCGGCCTCGGTCTGGGCCTCGTCCAGGCGGCGGGCGGCGGCGCGCCGCTCGGCGGCGGCCTGTTCTGCGCGCGACGCCAGCTCCTCCACGTGGTCGAGGGTGCGCCGCCTGCGCGCCACCGATTCCTCGGCCGCGCGGCGCAGTTCGGCTTCCGGCGCGCCCTCGGTACGCAGATCACCGTCGAGACGGGCGGCCGCGGCCGCCTCCCGTTCACGAACGAGGCCGTCCGCGACCCGCTCCTCGGCCATCGTCAGCCGCCTGCCGGCGCTCTCCAGACGACCCAGGGCTCGAGTGTGCGCCTGGGCGGCCTGCTCCCGGTCCGCTTCGGCGCGCACCACATCGGATGCCGTACGACGAGCGTCGGCCGCCGCCTGCTCCAACTCCCGGGCGCTGCGCATCTCCGGGCCCTCGCGCAGCGCGGCCTCCTGCGCCGTCAGCCGTGCGGCACTCTCCTCCAGCTCCACGAGCCGTCCGGCGATCCGCTCCCGCTCCTCCTCGGCTTGCGCCAACTCGCTCTGGGCCTGGGCGAGATCGCGGCCCAACTGCTCGTATCGGGCGTGTTCGTGGCGGGGCAGCCGGGCGCGGCGGCGGGTGGCGACACGGGCGTAACGCCGGTAGTGGTCCAGGAAGGCGGAGGCGGCCCGCTCGGCCTCGCTGGCCGCCCGCAGCTCCTCCTTCTCCTCGTCCAGGGACCGGAACGCCTCGGCCACATCGGCGATCACCGCCTGGTCCATCGGCGGCAGCGCCTCCGTGAGTGCACGCGACAGCGCCGCCTCGTTGGGCCGCTTCGACAGCTGCGGCTGACGCAGCTGGATGAGCAGGTCCACCAGGGCCGCATACCGTCGCTCACCCAGCCCGAACAGCGCCTCGTCCACCGCCCTGCGATACGAGGTGGCGGTGTCGTACACCATGCCGCGCCCGGCGAGCGCCTCCGCGAGCCGGTCTCGCGACAGGGCGGTGCCGGTGGCGTCGAGCAGGCTGAGCCCCTCGCCGATCCGCTGGTCGGTGACGGCGTACCAGTGACGGGCGATGCCCCGCCCCGCGACCGCCTTCAGCCCGCAGGCCAGGGTGAGGAAGTGGTCCTGTCCGGTGGCCTCGTCGCGCCGGCCGAATTCGATCCACGTATAACCGAGCCGCTCGGGGTGCGGGTGCTGCCCGCCCAGCAGCAGGTTCCACTCCATGCGCTTGCCCGGGTCGGCGTCGGGCTCCACACGGCGTGCGGACAGGTCTCCGTCCAGGAGGAAGGGCAGGGTCAGGGCGAGGACCTTGGACTTGCCGGTGCCGTTGTTGCCGCGCAGCAGCAGCCGGCCGTCGCGGAACCAGAACTCCTCGGTGTCGTAGTAGAAGAGGTCCACCAGGCCGACGCGCAGCGGTCGCCACCGGCCGGGCGCGGGGGTGGGCAGGGCGGTCACGGCCATCACGCCTTTCGCTGAGAGCTGCGGGGGGCGGGAACGCCCGGTTCCTTTACGACGGTCTCGCCGACCGCGTACCGGGCCAGCGCCGGCAACGGGACGACACCACCGGGTACGGCGGTGACCAGGCCCAGCGCGGTCAGCTTGGCCAGGGCCTGGTCGACCAACTCCGCTTCCGCGCCCGGCTGTTGGGCGCTCTTGGACCAGAAGCCGCCGTGTTCTGCGGCCAGTTCCCGCACCCTGCGCTCCAGCTCGTCGCGGCCGACCGCGCCGGGCGCGGAGGCGAGGTGCTCGGCGAGCAGCAGGGTGACGTGTCCGTGGGTGCCCTGCTCGGGCATGCGTACGTCGGTCAGGTCGTCCAGGGGGTCGACCATGGCGATGCCCTCGGTCCGCACCTCCGCGACCAGTCCGGTCAGTTCGGTGATCCGGGCGGTGATGAAGGCGCGCTGGCGGGTGAGGTAGGCGAGCTCCTCGTCACTCAGCCCGTCGTAGTACAGCACCGGGTCGTCCAGCAGGCGCCGGGTCAGCCTTTGGCGGATGGCGCGAAACCGCAACTCGTCGCTGTCCAGGGCGCTTTCGGCGGTCAGCTCGGCCAGGCGGTCCTCGAAGGCGTCGACGGTGATCATCGACGGGCCGCGGCGGGCGGCGAGCAGTCCGGCCAGGACGCGGCGCCGGACGTCGTAGAGCACATCGCCCGCCCCGCTGACGTACGCCTCCTCGTCCCCGGCCACCCGCCGCAGCACGCCGTAACGCATGAGCAGCCGTACCACCGCCGCCAGATCCAGCCGCTCCTCACGCCGCTCCAGCGTGAACTCGATCCCGGCGGAGGCAAGTTGGGGATCGGCGGCGTCCAGGACCACCTGCTCGGCGAGTCGGCCGAGCGCGATCTGCGCCTCACCCCGCTCCAGCGCGGCCAGCGCCAGGCACAGCAGTACATAGCGGCGGCGGGTGAAGGGGGCGCGGGCGCGGGAGGCCTCGCGGGCCGGATGCGTGGCATCGGCCAGGTTGCCGGGCGTCCGGCCCAGCCGGGCCGCCTCCGCGTCCACCCGCAGCGGCCAGCCGGTGTTGCGGTCGAACCACTCGCGCAGTTCGGCGGCGTGCTGGCGCACCAGCCGGAACTCCTCGGCGTACGGGCCGTGCGCGAGCAGCAGAGGCTCCTTCAGCAGCGCGCGGGCCGCCTTGTGGAACTCGGCGGCGCGCCGGCTGTCCAGTACCTCGCTCAGGGGCGTGGTCATGACTCCTCCCTGCAGAATGTGCCGTCGGCGTGCACCTGACCGGTCCGGGTGAGATCGGTGATCTCGATCAGGTGGTCGGGGCCGCGGAAGGTGCCGCCGGGGGTGTGGATCTCGGCCGTCGTGCCGTCCGTCAGGGCGGTCAGCCGGACCTCCATCGTGCCATCGTTGCTGGTCGCGAGGGTGGCCGTCATGCCGGGCCGCCAGGTGGCAAGGGCGTCACCGAGCAGTTGCAGGAACAGGCTGAAGGCGAGCGGGTCGAGCTCGCCGAGCGCGGACAACCGCGTGGTGCCAGCCGTCGCCAGGCGGGTGCGGGCGGCCGCGATCTCCTGTGTCTGCTTGGCGGCGATCTCGGCCAGGCGCCGGCGTTGCTCGGACCGGTCCTGCACCCGGCGGGTTTTGCCGCGCCGCTCGTAGCTGCCGGTGCGGCGCAACTGCGGGCTGATCCGCAGCGGCTCGGCCTCGGCCCACGGGGTGGAGGCGGCCACTGGATGGGCGCCGCGCCGCTCCAGGGTGTCGGCGTCGATGGTGAGGTGACGTGCCGGATACAGCCCGAACGCGGCCCGCCACAGCCGGTGCCGCGCCGCATCGTCGGGAGCCTCGGCGAACCAGCGGGCCAGGGTGCGGAAGTCCGCCGAGCGGTCCGAGCGACCGGCCCGCCGCTCATTCAACTGCCGTACAACAGCCAGTAGTTGCGGAATCGCCCCAAGAGCGCGCCCGCGCAGCAACCGGGCCTGCGACTCCCGCCCGTCCGCGGACACGAACCAGGCCGCCAGCCCCGACCATCGCGCCACCCACCGCTCGTACGACCGCGCTTCGGCGCTCTCGGCCTCGTCCGGCGCTGCGTCGGCCGCCTCCCGCGCCGCCGCCAGCCGCAACAGCGCACCCACCCGGCCCTGATCCTCCAACTCACCGATGAGCAGGGCGATCCTCCCGCCCAGGGTGATCAGGTCCTGGATGAACCGCTCCAGATACTGGATCAGGCGATCCTTGTAGGCGAGGAACACCTCGACCTCCACGTCGTGCAGGTCGATGGTGCGCTGCAGGGAGCCCATGAACGCCCGCGCGTTCTCCGCCAGCGCCTCGAACCGGCCGGTCAGCGCGGACAGGGCCAGGTGCGCCTTGGCGGCGTCCGGCCGGCCATCCTCCTGCTCGGCGCCGATCACCATCAGGGCCCGCAGCTGGGTGACGATGTCATGAAGGGCCACCGCCTGCAGCGCGCCGCGCCGTCCCAGCGCCTCGTCATACGCCGACAGTGCCTGCTCGGCGGCCTCGCCGGCCTGGGTGAGCTGGTAGATGAAGCGTTTGCGGTAGAAGTCCTCGACCGCGGTGACCCGGGAGGTGTCCGGATCCGCCCGCAGATTGCCCCACTCGACGAGACTGTCCAGAGCCTTGACCACCGCGTCCGGGTCGGCGGGCCGGTGCTCGGGCGGCAGCGCCGCTAAGACGTCCTCGGGCCGCAGGTGTACCGCGAAGCGCTCCTTGGCGGCCAGGAACGCGTCCATCACCCGGCGGTAGAGGGCGGCGTTGGGCACGGTGAGATGGGCGAAGGGCGCATACCCGGCCCGTGCTGGTCCGGAAGGCGTCGATGTCATCGTTCCGCATTCTCCCTGACTCCCACGCCACTCCGGGAATCATGGCCCGACCTTCACCCAGCGTCCCGCCGCGTGTGGGCATCGGCTTCCGGTCAGCCAACCGTACGTCCTGACAAAACCCGGCGTACAGCCCGACTCGTCTGCCACCCCGTGTTTCCGCAGGTCAGCGACTCAGCGCACCTTCGGTGCGCGCCGGGGGCGTGGTAAATGCCGTGGCGCGCGCTGGAGGTGCTTCTGTCTGCCCTGACGTGGGCCGATGTCGGTCCGGGACGCTGGTGGGGTTCGTTCCGGCCGAAACCGATGCATCTGTGATGCCCGTGAGCTCGCAGGTCAGCATGGTGCTGGGGGCCTTCCACGGGAAACGTGGAGTGTTGCTGTGAGCACGGGCGTCAGAATTCCTGGTCCACCCTGGCCCATCGCGAAGCAGGCTGCCCTGCCGGCCGCCTGGCTCCGGAAGCACTTCGACTCGGATACCACGCGCGAAAGCTGGCTCAGGGAGTACGACGCCACCGGCCTGCCCGAGGACGTGACCGGGTTCCCGGAGTTCTACGAGGCCCGCCGTGCGCGCATGCGTCAGCGCCTCGCGGCCCTTTTGGGTACGGTGGCTTCCGCGGAGCAGGCCGGGGACACACGGGATGCCCCGACCGCCGTACCGGACGACGAACCGGATCCGGGGAACGAAGGACTGTGAAGAGGTGTACCGGCCACGTTGAGCGGCCAGGGGGCGGAACAAGGAGGTCGATTCTCGCCGTCCTGTTCCGCCCCCACCCGACTTCCCGGGTCAGCGTCGGTCTGTGGCTCGCGGGTGCCCGGTACCTGCGAAGGTGATCCAGCAAGTCTCCCGGACGGTGTCGAGGAGGTACCAGATGCGGCCGCCGCCGGTCACCTCGATCTGCCACTGCTCGCAGGTCTGCCCGCGGTGGGTCCCATGCGCCAGACCACCCTTGAGGCGGTGGTGCCGGGGAGTCTCGGTGGCCGGTCTGGGGGCGGTGCGCATAGTGATCCAGGCGCGGTACGTGTTCTCGCGGACCTGCTGGGCTAGGCTCTCCCAGCCCTTGGCCGAGGCCGCGTCGGCGAACCGGACTTCCCAGTGGCCCTCTGGTGCCGGAGGTGCGGCGCGGTCACCGCGGCCCGCGGTCATGCTACGTCCCGGGGGTCTGGTACCGGGCCGTAGTCTTCGCCGTGATCCGTGGTCAGTGCGGCCAGCAGTTCGGGGTCGGAGTAGACCTCGGCGGTGTGCTGCCAGGCGATGAGCAACTGGGCAACGGACGCGCTGTTGCCGATCGAGTCGGCGGCGCGCATTGTGTCGACCAGTTCGACGGCGAAGGCGTGGAGATCGGGCTCGGGCAGGAATCGGACCCACGGGAATGCGTCCGGCAGTATGTCGAGGAGCAGTTCCATGCTGCCGGGCTCCCGGCGAGCCATCGCGACCAGCATCCGGGTGGCAGCAGACACCACGGTCTGGTCCTGCTCGGCCCGCGCCGCGGTGGTGAGGACCAGATCCTCGCCATCTCTGCGGTGCAGGAGCAGTCTCGGCGATTTCTGGAGCCGGGCAAGCGTCTGCTTGTTCTTGTTCACCAGCTCGGAGAAGTTCACGGCTGCACTCTCAGAACTCATGACTTTGAAACTACTTCGAAACTCGACCTGACGCCATCACCCAGAAGAGGGGCGCGGAGTGGTGGACCGGTTAAACGCCTCGCGAACGGTCGCCGCAGGCAGCCGGTCCTGGTTCCCTCGCCGCTGTCGAGTGACAACTCGGCAGGCTTACGACCAGGAACGCTCAGGCGGGTACGGTAGCTGCCCTCACGCACAGCGACACGGCCGTGCAGTGCCCCTACCCGAGTGGAGTGGCATTGAGGGCATCGGGCGGGTGACCACCAGTTCGCCGACCTGGTCCACCACTGGGATGCCTGAGGCGTCGTACGCGGCCAGCGCCACACCCAGGTGCGGTGCGGACAACTCGCCCGCCCAGAAGGGGGTGTTGGGCGCAGAGCCCGCGAAGCCCGACACGATGTCCGTGCCGCCGCTGATGGAGGCCAGGAGGGCCTGGTCGCTCACGTGGTCGCGGACCCAGGGGTCCGTCGCGAACGCGTGCCGTCGAGAACGAACAGCTTCGAGGAAGGGTCCGATGCGCGGTTTCATCACCGATGCCACGGCGCGGGCAGGTCTGCGGCTAGCCGACGACCTGCCCGAACCGACGCCCGCGGCGGGGGAGTTCCTCCTCGACGTGCGTGCCTATGCCGTCAACCCCGGCGAGACCAAGCTGATCGAGGAGCGGCCCGACGGCTGGCGCCCCGGCCAGGACGTCGCCGGTGTGGTGCTCCGGCCCGCCGCGGACGGCAGCGGTCCGCCGGCCGGTGCCCGGGTGGTGGCCCGGGTCGACTGGGAGGGGTGGGCGGAGCGGGTCGCCGTGCCCGTGCACCGGTCGGCCGTCCTGGACGACCGGGTCGGCGACGAACCGGCCGCGACCCTGCCCATCGCCGGTCTCACGGCACTGCGCGCGCTCAGGGTCGGCGGGGCCGTACTCGGTCGGCAGGTACTGATCACCGGGGCCACCGGAGGGGTCGGCCAGTTCGCCGTGCAACTCGCCGCGCTGTCCGGGGCGACGGTCACCGCACACGTCAGCAGCGACGAAAGGGCCGAGCAGGCAGGGGAGTTGGGTGCCCACCGCGTCGTCACGGGGTTGCGGGACCCCGACCTCGGCCCGTTTCACCTCGTCCTCGACGGCGTCGCCGGCCCGCTGCTCACCGACGCCGTACGGCTGCTCGCCCCCGACGGGATCGCGGTCGTCTACGGCGGCCACAACGGCCCGACCGAACTGCGGTTGCGGGACTTCGCGATGCGCGGCCACAACGCCCGGGTGCAGGGCTTCATCAGCGAGTACCCGGAGGAGACCAAGGGGGAGGACCTGGCCATCCTCGTCTCGTTGGTCGCCGACGGTCGGCTGCGACCGGTGATCGGACGGGTCGACGGCTGGACCCGAACCCCGGACGTCTTCGAGGCCTGGGCCAAGCGGGAGTTCCGGGGCAAGGCCGTGCTGCTGCGCAACTGAGGCCACTGAGCCGACCGGGCCGGGCCGGTGAGGACCGGTCGCGGCCGGCCCCGGAGCGCGGCTGAGCGCGCGGGTCAGGACAGCGCAGCCGCCGACACCGCCGTGACCGTCACCGTGTTGTCGCACTCGGCGAACACCCCGTCGTCCAGGGCGACCTGATGGGCACCCGCGCCCGGCAGACCGATCACCATCGTCGGGTACGACACCGGGTCCGCACCGGACTTGCAGTAGCCGTCGCCCTCGCCCTGCACCTGTACGAAGGTCAGCTTGACCCAGGCCTTGCCGCCGGGAGCCAGCTTGACCGGGGTGGCGGTGCCGGTGGGCGTCACCTTCAGCGGGGCGTTGTGGTCCGGGGAGCCGTTGGCGGCACCGGCGACCGTGGGGTGGCCCTGCAGGGTGCACGCCTGCTTGGAGGTGTTGGTGAACTCGACGATCGCCGCGCCGGTGCCGGTGCCGTCGGGGCGGTTGGCGGCCTGGTGCGCGGTGACGGTCAGGGCGGCCGCGGCGCAGGTCTTGGCCGTCGTACCCGTGGAGCCCGTCGAGCCCGTGGTGTGGGAGTCGGAGGCGGGGGACGCGGTCACCGGCGGGACCGAGCTCGCGGGCGTGGTGGGGGAGGAGGCCGCCGCGGAGGGGGCCGCGCTGCTCGGCGCCTTCGAGGGCGAGGCGCTGCCGGACGAGGAACCGCCTGCCTGGCATGCCGTCACCAGCAGCGCGGCCGAGAGTGCGGCCATCGCCGGCGCGGCCTTGCGGATGCGGTTCATGTTCACGTACTGCATGGGATCCCCCGATGTCGTTCGTCCGGGCGTCGGTCCTCGCCTGCGCCCGTCGATCTAGACAGGGCTGCCGGGCCGGGGGTTTCCGCTGTGCGTCGGCTGTGACAGATGCGGATCATCCGTGACGGCATGGTGACGAGACGGTGCCGACCGGGGGAGTCGGCACCGTCTCGCGCGGCAAGATCGCCGGTCAGGCGACCGCCGCCGCCTCCTCCTTCGCGATGCCCACCGTCGCCTCCTGGTCGCCCTTGCCGCGCAGCGCGACCACGCTGAGCAGGCAGCAGGCCAGGGCGGCGATGCCGCAGACGACGTAGCCGATGGCGTAACCGTTGCCGAGGGCCTCCAGGGCGATGGGGACGGCGCCGCCCGGCGGGGACTGCGGCGGGACCGAGTTGGAGGCGAGCGGGCCGCCCTCGGCCGCGACCTGTGCCGCCGCCGCCTTGGCCTGGGCGGAGAGGCCGGAGGAGGTGAGCTTCTGGGTGAACTCGTCGGCGGCCCGGCTCAGCGCGATCGCGCCGATCACCGCCGGGCCGAGCGTGAAGCCGAAGTCGCGCAGCAGGCTGGTGGAGGCGCTGGCCATACCGGCGTAGTGGGTCTCGACCGTGTTGACGGCGGTCGCCGTGATCGAGGAGACCGTCAGCGCGAAGCCGATGCCGACCAGGCTGATGGGGAGGATGAGCGAGGTCAGCGCGCGGTCGTGGACGGAGAGGGTGGCGGCGATGAAGTCGCCCGTCGTCATCAGGGCCAGACCGGCGCCGAGCACCCAGCGCGGGCTGACCTTCTCCAGCAGCCGGGAGATCAGCGGCATCAGCAGCAGTGTCCAGGAGTTGAGCAGGATGAAGGCGAACGAGCCGCGCAGCGGGCTCTGGTGCTGGATCGGGCCCAGCCGGATGCTGGTCGCGTACGCCGTGCCGAGGTAGCTGAACATACCGACCACCGCGACGAACGAAGCCACCGCGAACGCCCGGTTCTTGAACAGGTCCAGCCTCAACAGAGGGGAATCGGCGCGGAGTTCGGCCACGATGAACAGACCCACGAAGACCACCGCGACGACGTACGCGATCACCACCGGCGTCGCGGTCCAGCCGTCGGCCGGGCCCTGGATCACCGCGTACAGCAGGGCGAACATGCCGATGCCGATGGTGATCTGACCGGCGAGGTCGAGTGAACGGCCCTCCGGCGCACTGGAGTTCTGGGCGAGGAACTGGCTGAGCACGGTACTGACCACAGCGAGCCCCGTGACGACGATGAACGCCCAGCGCCAGGAGCCGTAGTTGCCGGTGATACCGCCCAGGACCGGGGCGACGAAACCGCCGCTGGACAGGGCGGCGGCCCAGATGGTGATGGTGCGGGCGCGGTCGCGGGCCGAGTGGGTGCCGGCGGCGATCATCGCGAGCGAGGTCGGGAACAGCGCCGCGGCACCGAGGCCGGCGATGGCCTGGCCCAGCCAGAGCATGTGGATGCCGGTGCTGGCGGCGGCCAGCGCCTCGCCGACCACCAGCAGTCCGCCGCCGCCGACCAGCAGCCGCTTGCGGCCGAAGAGGTCGCCCAGGACGCCGAAGGTCAGCTCCAGCACCGAGACCGGGAGCAGGAACGCGTCCGAGATCCAGGTCAGCTGTGAGCCGACGGGGTGCAGGTCCTCCTGGAAGAGGCCGTTGAGGGTGGCCGGCATGGCGAGGGCGATCTGGGCCAGGCAGACCGCGAAGCAGCCGGCGATCAGCGTGCCGACGGGGAGGCCGCCGGACGCCGGTCGGGCGGTGGTGGAATCGGGTTCGGTATGCGTTTCGGTGGACACGAGGGGCTCCCCTTTGAGCGGGTTTGTCGGGGGATAGGCGGCGCCGAGAAACGCTGCGAATGTAGGGCAGTTTTTCGACGGCGGTCAATGGGTTGCCCAATATTGAGGGGTGGAGCTCTCCCGGGACCTCTCCCCGGTCCTCTTCCAGGACCTCTCCCGGGACCTCTCCCCGGTCCTCTTCCAGGACCTCTCCCCGGTCCTCTTCCAGGACCTCGCCCCGCTCCTCTTCCCGGACCTCTCCGCAGCGGGTGGTGCTCGACGTGTCCTAGACGGCCGTCACCGAGATCACGTCCAGCGCGCTCGCCGCCTCCTGCTCGGCCAACTTCGCGTAGTGGAGGGCAAGTTCACGGAAGAGTGCCTCCGCGCGGGCGGCAGGCCAGTCCTCGGGCAGGTGCTCGGCCGGCAGATGCGGGTCCTGGCGGATCTGGTCCAGCCAGTCGGTGTGCAGCAGCAGCTGCCGTACGAGCGCCCCCGCCTCGTCCGCCTCGCCGGCGCCCACGCTCCATTGGGCCAGGAACGCCTCGTACCCCTTGCCGATGGAGTCGACGTCGAACGCGGAGTGCAGGACCGTACGGGCCTCGGTCGGGGCGACGACGGTCGCGCCCTGGAACACCCTGAGACACGAGTCGAGGCCGAGCCCCACCACCACGCCGGCCACGTCCACCGCGCCGGGCGCCACCCACAGGCCGCTCTGCAGCGGCCCGAAACCGCTCCACACCAGCCGGGACCGCAGATCGTGCCGCTCACTGCGCCACGCCTCCGGCAGCGAGAAACCGACCAGCGTCCAGGTGCCGTCCCAGTCCCGGTTCACGGCGCCCGTCTGCCAGACCCGGTCATGACCGTCCCGCAGCACCCGGGCCGCCCGCGCGGTCGGCCCGAAGTACGTCTTGCGTCCCCTCCGGTGCCGCTCCAACAGCCCACGCTTGACCATCCGCGTCAGCGTGGACCGCACCGCGTCCTCGGTGATCCCGGCCTGCCCGAACACATCAATGAGGCTGCTCGCCGACACGGCGATGTCCCGCCCGAGCGCATGGATACCGAAGAAGCTCAGCATCAACGACTGCGGGCGGGGAGTGCCGGGAGTCTGGTCGAGGGGGTCGGGGCTGGTCACGGGGCAAGGGTAGAGCGGCGCGTCAGCGGGTCGGGCCGAGGGAGCGGGCGGTGACCCCCGCCAGATGCCGGGTGAACACCTCGCGGGTGTCCGGGGTGAGCGTGCGCAGGGCGACCAGAGCCGTGATCACGACATCGCACAGCTCGCCCTGGACGTCGTCCCAGGTGTGGGTCACGCCCTTGCGGGGGTTCTGCCCGGTCGCCCCGATCACCGCCTCGGCGACCTCGCCGACCTCCTCGGACAGCTTGAGCATGCGCAGCAGGAGGCCCTCGCGGCCGCCGTGCGGACGGTTGGCGTCGAGCCAGTTCCACAGGGCGTCGATGGAGGACCAGACATCGGGGGAGGGGGCGTTCCCGGGACGGGTGGGCTGATCAGTCATGGGCGCAGCCTGCCCATGGAGGTCACTCCCCGAACAACGCCTCCTGTGCGTCGAACCGGTCCGCCGCCTCGCCCTGCTCCGGCTTCCGCAGCCGCCGGTTCCGTGCCCCGACCACCAGCGCCGTCACCAGACCCGTCGCCCCGAGTGCGGCCGGCACCATCCAGCCGCGGTCGAGGACATGGCCGAGGGCGTGGTCGAGGGAGAGACGGCCGGGGCCGGTGACCGCGAGGCCGGCGGCGGCCAGGCCCAGGGTGGCCGCGTACTCGTAGCCGCCCTCCTGGTTGAAGAAGCCGTTGGGGGCGTGCACCGCGGCCGCGCCCGTCATCGCACCGGCCGCCGCGGCACCCGCCGCCGGGGTGGCCAGCCCCAGCCCCAGCAGCGTCCCGCCGCCCGCCTCCGCAAGGCCCGCCGCTGTCGCACTCGCCTTGCCCGGCGCGTACCCCACGGACTCCATGAACTGGCCGGTCCCCTCGATCCCATGGCCGCCGAACCAGCCGAGCAGCTTCTGTGCGCCGTGCGCCGCCAGCACACCCCCGGTCCCCAACCGGAGCAGCAGCAGGCCCAGATCACGTCGGTCATATGCACTCACGATGACTCCCGGAACAGACAGCAGAAACAGTTCCCCCGCCGTGTTTCCACCGTCCCACTCCGCACACCCCGCCGGTCTTCTCGCGCAGCCGTTCGGGTGGCGGAGGCGGGGGAGCGGTGTGAGTCTGACTGGCATGACGATTCAGCCAGCCAAACTCAGCGACCCGGCCGTGCGCGCCTTCGTCACCGCCGTCAACGCCCACGACCGCGACGCGTTCATGGCCGTGCTCACGGACGACGCGACCATGGCGGACGACGGCTCCGACCGCGACCTCGCCGAATGGATCGACCGGGAGATCTTCTCCTCCAACGGCCACCTCGACGTCGACAACGAATCCCAGGGCGGCCGTGCCCTCCTCGCCCACTACCGCAACGACACCTGGGGCGAGATGCGCACACGGTGGAGCTTCGACGTCACCGAGGACGGCAGGATCGCCCGCTTCGAGACCGGGCAGGCGTAAAGCCCTTCCAGGGGGCTTGTCTTGATGTGCGCTCCAACCTCTAGCGTCTGTGGACATGGAGACGACTAGCAGGACCCTCGGTCGCAGCGGCATCGGAGTAAGCGCTCTCGGCTTCGGCTGCTGGGCGATCGGTGGATGGGGGTCCCCCCGCTCGAGCGAAGCCGAGAGTGGGGGAGGCGGAACGCCGAAGGGCAGCCCCTCGGCTGGGGCAGGGTCGATGACGACGAGTCCCTACGGGCGATCCACCGCGCCCTCGACCTCGGCGTGACCTTCTTCGACACCGCCGACACCTACGGCGCGGGGCACAGTGAGCGCGTCCTCGGCCGTGCGCTCGGCACGCGGCGCGACGAGGTGGTGATCGCCACCAAGTGGGGCAACGTCTTCGACGAGGAGACCCGCACCCTCACCGGCCGCGACGACTCCCCGGAGCACGTCCGCCCCGCCCTCACCGCGTCACTCGCCCGCCTCGGCACCGACCATGTCGACCTCTACCAGCTGCACCTCTCCGACGCCGACCCGGAGTGGGCCGCCCAACTCCGGGACGTCTGCGAGGAGTTGGTCGAGGAGGGGCTGATCCGCGCCTATGCCTGGAGCACCGACGATCCCGCCCGCGCCGCCGTGTTCGCGGAGGGGGAGCACTGCGCGGCCGTCCAGCACGCGGCGAACGTGCTGCAGGACGCGCCCGAAATGTTCGCGCTGGTCGAGGAGTTGGGGCTCGCCAGCATCAACCGGAGCCCGTTGGCGATGGGGTTGCTCGCGGGTAGGCGTCAAGGGCCGCGGGACACCGGGGACATCCGCAGCAAGCCGCCCGCCTGGCTCCAGGGCTTCGGTGACGGCTCCGACGCCGACCCCGAGTGGTTGGCCAGGATCGACGCCGTGACCGAGATCCTCACCAGCAACGGCCGCACCCTCGCCCAGGGCGCCCTGGCCTGGCTGTGGGCCCGCAGCCCCCGCACGATCCCGATCCCCGGCTTCCGCTCGGTGGCCCAGGCGGAGCAGAACGCCGGCGCCCTACAGAAAGGGCCGCTCACCGCCGACCAGTTGACCGAGATCAACCGCATCTTCCAACGGTAAGCGGCCCCACCCGCGGACGAACGGCTAGTTCTGCACGAACGACTGCTCGGTCAACGTGATCTGCCCCGCCTTGATCGTCGCCAGCCGTGGCGCCTGCCGAGCGATCGACGAGTCGTGGGTGACCATGATGAAGGTCAGCCCGTACTCGCGCCACAGCCCCTCCAGCAGGCCCATGATGTCGTCGCGGGTGCCCTCGTCGAGGTTGCCGGTGGGTTCGTCGGCCAGCAGCACCTTCGGCTTCTTCACCAGCGCGCGGGCGATCGCGACGCGCTGCTGCTGGCCGCCGGAGAGCTCGGACGGCGCGTGACTGAGCCGCTCGCCGAGACCGACCGAGCTCAGCGCCTCCGCCGCCCGCTCCCGGCGCTCGGCGGGCTTCACCCCGAGCGGCACCAGGGCCGTCTCGACGTTCTCCTGCGCGGTCAGGGTCGGGATGAGGTTGAACGACTGGAAGATGATGCCGATCTGCTCGGCGCGCACCCGGGTCAGCTTGGCCTCGCTGATCCGGGCGAGGTCGACGCCGTCCAGCTCGACGCTGCCCTCGGTCGGCCGGTCCAGGCCGCCGATCATCTGCAGCAGGGTGGACTTGCCGCCTCCGGTGGGGCCCTGGATGACGAGCTGGTCGCCGTCCTCGATCGTGAGGTCGACGCCGCGCAGCGCCTCCACCGTCTCCTTGCCCCGCGAGTAGCGCTTGGTGACGCCGGTGAGTCTGTACATGGGGTTCTCCACGAAAAGGTATGGGGTGGGGCGCCGCGTCCCGGGGGGAATCGGAGGCGGCGCCCCAGTACAAGGGGGCGGGTGTTACGAGACGCTGCGCAGGGCGTCCGCCGGGCGCATCCGCGAGGCGCGCCAGCCGCCCATCGCGCCGGCGATCAGACCGCCGGTGACCGCCAGGCCCACCGCGAGCGCGATGGTGGTCAGGGAGACCGGGGCGGACAGGGCGATCTCCATGGTGTTGGAGGTCGACTGCTGGCCGGGGCCGCCACCACCGGGGCCGCCCATGCCGCCACCGCCACCGGAGGAGCCGAGCTGCGCGGTGAGCTTCGGGCTGATCGCGGTGACCGCGTAGGCCGCCGCGAGGCCCAGTCCGATGCCGAGGGCACCGCCGAGCAGACCGTTGACCATGGACTCGCCGACGACCTGCCGGGTCACCTTGCGGCTCGGCCAGCCCAGCGCCTTCAGCGTGCCGAACTCACGCACCCGGCGGGACACCGCCGAGGAGGTCAGCAGGGCCGCCACCAGGAAGGCCGCGGCCAGCACCGCGATGGACAGCCACTTGCCGACGCTGGTCGCCAGGTTGGAGGCGGTGGAGAGGGAGCCGGAGACGGTGGAGGCCAGGTCGGCGGAGGTGGTGACCGTGGTACCGGAGATGTTCTTCTGGATCGTCTTCTTGACGGTCGCGATCTGCTGGGAGTCGGTCGCCTTGACGTAGATCGTGGTGACCTTGTTCTTCGAGTCGCCCAGCGTCTGCGCCGGCTTCAGCGGCACGAACACGTCCGTGGTGGACTCGCTGCTGTCGGGCGTCGCGATGCCGATGACCGTGAACTTGGTGCCGGAGATCTTGAAGGTCGAACCGACCTTGTACTTCTTGGACTTGGCGTACGACTTGCTGATCACGGCGACCTTCGCGCTGGTCTGCGAGGAGGTGAAGGTCTTGCCCGAGGTGATCTTCGAGGTGGCCAGCGGGCCGAGCTCCTGGTTGCCGACGTCGATGCCGGCCACCGAGTAGGAGTTGACGTTGAAGGAGGCGCCGCCGCCTTGCACCTGCGGCTGACCGCCACTGCTGCTGTTGCCGGTGCCGCCGCCGGGGCCGCCCTGCTGCTGGGAGCCGGAACTGGAGGTGGAGGTGGACGACTTCGCCTTGCCCTGGGTGAAGGAGCCGTCGACCTTGGTCACGTTCAGTGTGATCGCGCCGACCGCGCTCTCGACGCCGTTCTGCTTCGCGACCTTGGTGACCAGCGAGGACGACAGAGCCTGACCACCCTGCGTCATGACCCGGTCCGAGCTCTGCGTGGTCTTCTTGCTCGACTTGGCGTCGAACTTGAAGTTCGGGCCCTGCGAGCTGCCGGCCTTGGGCGCCGACTGCGCCTTGGTCACCGTCATGTCGGTGCCGAGGCCGTAGAGCGACTTGAGGACCTTGTCCTGCGCCTGTGTCATACCGGCCGACACCGAGTTGACGGTGATGACCAGGGCGATTCCGAGCGCCAGACCCAGTGCGATGACCAGAGCCGCTTTCTTTCTGCGGCCCAGTTCGCGCTTGAGATAGATGCCAAACATCCCGTTCCTCGAAGGTTCTTGGCGCCCGCTGTGGGCGCGGCCACAAACTATGGAGAAACCTTTGAGTCGCACTGAGTAAAGGATGTGTCAGAGCTGAGAAAGCGGGGTATGACTTCAAATTTTCGTAAGACAGGCAATTCCTAAGCTGTAGAGGGGCTACTGCCAGGAAACCCCTGTTGGGTGGGTGTTACGGTCCCGGGATGCACGGTTCCCCTCCACTCTCCCGGCGTGCCGCTCTCGGCCTGACCGCCGCCGCGCTTCCGCTTGCCGCGGCGACCCCCGCACACGCCTCGACGGTCGTCGGCGGGGCGCGCCTCGCCCGCGCCGGAATTCAGGGCACGAGTCTGCCCAGGAAACTCACCGCCGCCGCCTGGCTCGTGGCCGACTGCGACAGTGGAGAGGTCCTCGCCTCCTACAACGCGCACAAGCGTCTGGCGCCCGCGTCCACGCTGAAGATGCTGTTCGCCGACACGGTGCTGGACAAGTTCGACCGGAGCCGGCGGTACAAGGTGACCGACGCCGACCTGGCCGACATCCCGTCCGGCTCCAGCCTGGTCGGCATAAAGCCCGGGATCACGTACACCGTCGAGCAGTTGTGGCAGGGCGTCTTCCTTCGCTCCGGCAACGACGCCGTGCATGTCCTCTCCCACATGAACGGCGGGATGGCGAAGACCATCGCCGAGATGCAGGCCAAGGCCGAGGATCTGCAGGCCCTGGACACCCATGTCGTCAGCCCCGACGGCTTCGACCACAAGGGCCAGCTCTCCTCCGCCTACGACCTCACCCTCTTCGCCCGGCACGGCCTGAAGAACGCCGACTTCCGCGGGTACTGCCACACGAGGACCGCGAACTTCCCGGCGGGCGGCAAGAAGACCTTCCAGATCCAGAACACCGACCGGCTGCTCACGGGCGCGTGGGGGGTGAAGACGTACGACGGCCTCATCGGCGTCAAGAACGGCTACACCAGCAACGCCGGCAACACCTTCACCGGTGCGGCGACCCGCGACGGCCGCACCCTTCTGGTGACGGTCATGCACCCCAAGAGCGGCTACAACGCCGTCTACGAGGAGACGGCCGCGCTGCTCGACTGGGGCTTCAAGAAGGGGAGTTCGGCGGGGGCGGTCGGTGCGCTGGTCGAGCCGCTCAGCGAGGGCGGGAAGAAGGCGACGCCGTCCGGGAAGGCGACGACGGCGGCGGCCGGCCCGCCGGGTTCGGCGGCCTCCGGCGACCCCTCGCCCTGGCGGCTGTTGGAGGGCGCGGGCGGCACGGTCGCGCTGCTGGCGGCAGGGGGGTGGGCGCTGCGCAGGCGGCGCAAGAGCGAGACCCGGCAGACGGATTGACGCTCGCGGCAGCCGTTCCACGCACCGGTGCGTACCTCGCGGTCCCACGCGAGATCCACCCCCACCCGATGCGGGGAACGGCTGCCGCCTCCCCCCTCGGTTTGGCCTGCGGAACTCCACAGCTCCAAGTGTGAAGCTCTTGTGGAGGAGATTTGAGCATAGGCCCACGACCGGCCGCAATGGTCCGGATGCTCAAATTCCGCTTGTGCAAATCGAGTCAGCCGCGTCCCACGTACGGCATCGCGGTGGCCAGCACCGTCGCGAACTGCACGTTCGCCGCCAGCGGCAGCTCCGCCATGTGCCGTACCGTGCGCGCCACATCGGCGACGTCCATCACCGGTTCCGGCGCGATCTCGCCGTTGGCCTGCAACGCTCCCGTCTGCATCCGCGCGGTCATGTCGGTGGCCGCGTTGCCGATGTCGATCTGCCCGACGGCGATGTCGTACGGACGCCCGTCCAGGGAGAGCGACTTGGTGAGGCCGGTCAGCGCGTGCTTGGTCGCGGTGTAGGCGACGGAGAGCGGCCGGGGTGTGTGCGCGGAGATCGACCCGTTGTTGATGATCCGTCCGCCCCGCGGGTCCTGCTCCTTCATCTGCCGGAAGGCCGCCTGCGCGCACAGGAACGCCCCGTTGAGGTTGGTGTCCACCACATGCCGCCACGCGTCGTACGGCAGCTCCTCCACCGGCACCCCGCCGGGACCGAACGTCCCCGCGTTGTTGAACAGCAGGTCGACGCGTCCGAACCGCTCCACGGTCGCGGCGAACAGCGCGGCGACGTCCGTCGGCTGCGAGACGTCCGTGCGTACGGCGACGGAGGCGCCCTCGGCCACCAGTCCCGCCGTCTCCTCCAGCGTCTCGGGCCGCCGCCCCGCCAACGCCACCGACCACCCGGCACCCAGCAACTCCACGGCGACGGCCCGCCCGATCCCGGACCCGGCGCCGGTCACGACGGCGACCTTCGAGTTCGTCTTCATGGCCCCGCAGCGTAGGCGAGCTTCCGGCATACGGGATACGACGTCCGCCATACGGGTGCCACCCGCCGGTAAACCCGTGTGGCCCCGCCTTGCCCGCCCCGTTCGCACCCGACGGCGGGCTGCCCGCCCAACCGGGGGACGTCGACGGGAAGATGGCACAGGGCACGGCCGCGCCCTTCGTGGCGGAGCTGGGCGCGCAGGGCCTCAAGCCGGCGTGACCTGCTGCTTCACCGGTTCGATGGCCTCTTCGGGATAGCGGACGCCGATCTGCTCCCGGATCGCGTCCAGCGTGCGCATCACGGAGAGGGTGCCGTCGAGCGGGACGAGGGGGGACTCGGTCTCGCCGGCCCGCAGGGCGCGCATGACCTCGCGGGCCTCGTGCCTGAGGCTGTTGCGGGCCCCGTCGGCCGGGTCGGCGGTGAACTCCTCGGGGTCGCGGCCGTCCCGGTGCAGCACAAAGCGGTCCGGGAAGAAGAAGCCGTACGGGATGTCGATCCGCCCCTGTGAGCCCGTGATGGAGGCGGAAGTGGCCGTACCGCCGATGATGGAGCAGTGCACCGAAGCGAGAGCACCGCTCTCCCAGGAGAGCAGTGCTCCCGTCTGGAGATCGACGCCCTCGTTTGAGAGCACTGCTCTCGCGGTGATGTCGGAGGGCTCGCCGAGGAGGAGGTGGGCGAAGGAGACCGGGTAGACGCCCAGGTCGAGCAGCGCGCCCCCGCCCTGCGCCGGATCACGCAGCCGGTGAGCGGGCGGGAAGGGGCCGGCCAACCCGAAGTCGGCCTGCACGCTGCGCACTTCACCGATCGCGCCGCCGTCGACCAGCTCCTTCAGCCGTCGCACCAGCGGGTTGCAGTACATCCACATGGCTTCCATCAGGAAGCTCCCCCGCCCCCGCGCCAGCGCGACCAACTCCTCGGCCTCGCGCGCGTTCAGCGTGAACGCCTTCTCGCACAGCACGTTCCGCCCGGCCTCCAGACAGAGCCCGGCAGCCGCCCGATGCGCCGAGTGCGGGGTGGCGACGTACACGACATCGATGTCCGCGTCCTCGGCGAGCGCACCCCACTCCCCGTACGCCCGCTCGATCCCGAACCGCTCGGCGAACGCCTTGGCGGAGGCCTCGGTCCGTGAGGCCACGGCGACGACCTCCGCATCCGGCAGATCGACGAGATCCGTCGTGAACGCGGCGGCGATCCCCCCGGTCGCGAGAATCCCCCACCGCACGCTCTCCGCAGCCATCCCGGAACCCACCCACCCTCGCCCATGTGATGCTCGGCACTGTGTACGAGCTGAGAGCATAGGTCGCGTATCCATCGGAAAGGGAGGGGCACATGCCCGAGCAGGGGGCGTCGACACCTCACATACGGCGGGCGGCCGGGCCGGAGACGGAGCCGGCCGCCAGTTCCGCCGTGCGCCGCACCGGTCTTCTCATCACCCTCATCCTCGGCGGGCTCACCGCCACGCCCCCGCTGGCGATGGACATGTACCTCCCGTCCCTCCCGGAGGTCACCCGCTCGCTGCACGCCCCCGCCGCGACCGTCCAGCTCACCCTCACCGCCTGTCTGCTCGGCATGGCGCTGGGACAGCTGGTGGTCGGTCCGATGAGCGACCGGTGGGGGCGCAGGCGTCCGCTGCTGATCGGGCTCGCGGTGTACGTCCTCGCCACCGCCCTGTGCGCCTTCGCGCCGACGGTCGAACTGCTGGTCGCCTTCCGGCTGACGCAGGGGCTGGCGGGCGCGGCCGGGATCGTGATCGCGCGGGCCGTCGTACGCGATCTCTACGACGGTGTGGCCATGGCCCGCTTCTTCTCCACCCTGATGCTGGTCGGAGGGGTCGCCCCGATCGTGGCGCCGCTGATCGGCGGGCAGATCCTGCGGGTGACGGACTGGCGGGGCGTGTTCGCCGTCCTGACGGTCGTGGGGCTGCTGCTGGCCGGGGCGGTGTGGACGCAGCTGCCCGAGACGCTGCCGACGGCTGAGCGGCACTCCGGTGGCGTGGGCGAGGCCCTGCACTCGATGCGGAGGCTCCTGGCCGACCTGCCCTTCTCCGGTTTTATGCTCGCGGGCGGCTTCGCCTTCGCCGCGCTCTTCGCCTACATCTCGGCCTCGCCGTTCGTGATCCAGGAGATCTACGGCGCCTCCCCGCAGACGTTCAGCCTGCTGTTCGGCGTCAACTCCGTCGGACTGGTGGCGGTCGGCCAGCTCAACGGGAAGGTGCTGGTGGGGAGGGTGAGCCTGGAGAAGGTGATGGGAGTCGGGCTGGCGATCGTGATCACGGCCGCGACCGCGCTGCTGCTGATGTCGACGGGGGTGTTCGGCGAGGTCGGCCTCGCGCCCGTGGCCACCGCCCTCTTCGTCCTCATGTCGGCGATGGGCATCACACTCCCCAATGCCCAGGCCCTCGCCCTGATGCGCACCCAGCACGCCGCGGGCTCCGCGTCCGCGCTGCTGGGCACGTCCTCCTTCCTCATCGGCGCCGTCGCCTCCCCGCTGGTCGGGATCGCCGGCGAGCACACCGCCATCCCGATGGCCGTCGTCCAACTGGCGGCAGCACTGGTAGCGCTGGCCTGTTTCATGGGAATGTGCCGTCCCTGGAACAAACGTGCGGGTGTGGAGGGAGCAGGGAGCTGAGCGCGCCGAGACTGCGCGGGGACACACCGGACAAGGCCGGACTCGACCCCGAGGAACTCCGTCATCTCGTCCGGGAGGTCCACGACCTCACCACCGGGGAGCGCCCCTGGGCCGCGGGCACCGTCGTGGTCGCCGGGCGCGGACCCGTGATCGCCGTCGAGGAGGCGGCGGGCTGGGCGGTCCGCTACTCCCGGTACGACCCGGAGACGGACCGGGGTGTCGAGCTGCCGAAGAGATCACGCGTCCCGATGACCGTCGGCACCCCCTTCGACATCGCCTCCCTCACCAAGCTGTTCACGTCGGTCGCCGCCGTACAGCAGATCGAACGCGGCACGCTCGGCATCGACGCGCGGATCGGCGCGTACCTGCCGGAGTTCCGGGCGGCGGCGCGGCACGGGATCACGGTACGGGAGCTGCTGACGCACACCTCGGGTCTACGGCCCGAACTCCCGCTCTACGACTGTGCCGACGACGCGGAGCGCATGGCGATGCTGCACGCGGAGGCCCCGATCGGTGTGCCCGGCACCTACACCTACTCCGACCTGAACATGCTGCTCCTCCAGTACGTCCTGGAACGCCTCACCGGCCGCACGCTGGACGTCCTGATCCACGAGGGCATCACGCGCCCGCTGGGCATGACGTCCACGGACTTCGGGCCGTCCCCGGGCGCGGCGGCGACCGAGGACCAGCGGAAGCCGTGGGCGAAGGTGAACCGGGGGATGCTCCGGGGGGTCGTCCACGACGAGAACGCCTGGGCGCTCGGCGGAGTCGCCGGCCACGCGGGCCTGTTCTCGACGGGCCGGGACCTGGCGATCTTCTGCCGAACCCTGCTGGCCGGGGGCTCCTACGGCCCCGCCCGCATCCTCGGCCCGGACTTCGTGGAACTGCTGCTGACGCCACCGGGGCTCGGCTTCGCCGTCGACCAGCCGTGGTTCATGGGGGAGTTGGCGGGGCGCGGGGCGGCCGGGCACACGGGCTTCACGGGGACGTCGATGGTCCTGGACCCGGGGACGGACACGTTCCTGGTGTTGCTCGCGAACACGGTGCATCCGGTGCGGCGGCGGGCGGACAGCGGGCCTCGGGCGGCCGCGGCGACGCGGGTGGCGCGGGCCGTGCTGGGGGCTCCGCCCCCAGACCCCCGATCGGCCTGAACGGCCTCGTCCTCAAACTCCCCCAGAGGGGGTACCCCCAGACGGGCTGAAAACGCCGACCGGCGCCGGGAAGGTGCGGCCCGCTTAGAATCGCCCGGTGAACGACCCCACTTCCCCGGCCGAGACCCTGCGCCACCGCCTCGCCACCCTCCTCGACGGCCTCCCGCCCAAGCAGGCCGCGCAGGCCGTCGAGCGGCTGATCGCCAGCTACCGGGGCGCCACCCCCACCGACGCGCCGATCCTCCGGGACCGGGCGGACGTCGCCGCGTACGCCGCCTACCGGATGCCGGCGACCTTCGAGGCGGTCCGGTCGGCTCTGGAGGAGTTCGCCGACACCGTCCCCGACTGGGCCCCCGCCGGCCATGTGGACGTCGGTGGCGGCACCGGTGCCGCGACCTGGGCCGTCACCTCCACCTGGCCCGGCGAGCGCAGCGTCACCGTGCTCGACTGGGCCGAACCCGCCCTCGCCCTCGGCAGGGAACTCGCCGCCGCCAACCCGGCCCTGCGCAACGCCAGTTGGCAGCGCTCTCGGATCGGATCAGCGCTCAGCATCGAGAGCACCGATCTCGTCACCGTGTCGTACGTGCTGAACGAGCTGGCCGAAGCCGATCGCGCAGCCCTCGTCGACCGCGCCGCCTCCGCCGCCCAGGCCGTCGTCATCGTCGAGGCCGGCACCCCCGCCGGCTACGCCCGCGTCATCGAGGCCCGGGATCGGCTGATCGCCGCCGGGTTCCGGGTCGCCGCCCCCTGCCCGCACAGCGCCGCCTGCCCGATCGTCCCCGGCGAGGACTGGTGCCACTTCTCGGCGCGGGTCAGCCGCTCCTCGCTGCACCGCCAGGTCAAGGGCGGCTCCCTGGCCTACGAGGACGAGAAGTTCAGCTATGTCGCCGCCACCCGACTGACGACCGTCACTCCGGCCCCCTCCAGAGTCGTCCGGCGCCCGCAGATCCGCAAAGGCCAGGTTCTCCTCGACCTCTGCGAGAGAGAGGAGCAGCTGCGGCGCACCACGGTCACCAAGCGTCACGGCGACCTCTACAAGGCCGCCCGGGACGCGGACTGGGGCGACCCCTGGCCGCCGTACACACCGGAGTCGTAGAACCGCCGAACGATACGGTCGCCCCATGGTCAGTAAGCCCGCCCCCGACGCCAACCGCCGCAGCGAGAAGTCCCGTCGGGCCATCCACGACGCCGCTCTCGCGCTCGTCGCCGAGGGCGTGGTCAACGAGCAGCTCGGGCGGGAATGTGTGGCGAAACTCATCGGGCCCGCTTCCCAGTTGTACGTCGACCGGCTCCGCGCTGCCGGTGCCGCGGGGGAGCTGCGCCCGGACCTGGACCCGCGGATCGCCCTGGAACCGTTCGTATCGCCGCTGGCCCAGCGCTGGTTGCAGCACACGGGCCCGATCTCGTACGACTACACCGACACCCTCGTCGTCGACTACGCCCCGCACGGCCTCGCGCCCCGCTGACGCCTTGTACCACCTGCCCCGGATGTCGGCTCTGGCCCCCCGGGGCACGGAATGGTGGGACCATAGGGCATGCTGTTCCGCACGACAGCGAGGCGAGGGGATAGATGAGCGCGGACGTAGGCGGCCGGACCGGCCTGCAGGGCAAACTCTCCCAGTGGCTGCGCGGAGGCCGCCGCCCGAAGGAGGCCGCCGACGACGGCGGTCGGGAAGCCCTGCTGCTGGCCGCCGCCGATGCGGGTCTGCCGCTCGCGCCCGCCGCGCATCCCGCGCCCGGCTACCGCTGCTCCTGCGACCGCGTGGGCTGTCCCACCCCGGCCCGGCACCCGGTGTCGTTCGCCTGGCAGACGCAGTCCACCACCGACCGCGCGCAGATCGAGCGCTGGGCCCGGCATCAGCCGCAGGCCAACTTCATCACCGCGACCGGCATGGTGCACGACGTGCTGGACCTGCCGCTGGAGGCGGGAAGGGAGGCGCTCGAGCGGCTCCTCGCGTCCGGGATCGAGGTGGGCCCCGTCGCCGAGAGCGACGACGGCCGGCTGATGTTCTTCACCCTCACCCGGGGCACCCCCGAGGACGAGGACGAGTGGTGGCCCTGCGAGCTGGACTGCCACCCCGAGACCGCGGACGAGCACCCGGGCCTGCGCTGGCACTGCCGGGGGTCGTACGTCCTTGTGCCGCCCGCTCGACTGCCCGGTGACCAGAGCGTGCACTGGGTGCGCGGGCCGGAGCACCCGCTGCCCGACCCGCTGAGCCTGCTGGAGATCCTCACCGACGCCTGCGCCCGCTACGCCGGCGAGGAGCCCGACCACGTGAGCGCGGCCTGGCCCCTGCGCCGGTAGGCGGGTCTCGGCTCCCTAGCTTCCCGTGCCCGAGGTCATGCCCTCCAGGCGGGCCAGGACCGACACCCGGCCGCTGCCCTTCGGGTCCAGAGCCACCTCGTTCGACATGAACTCCATCGTGAGCGACTGCTTGATCTCACCGCTCACCAGGGCCAGCACGTCCGCGTTCTGCTTGGGGATCGAGGCGTTCAGGGCCGCCGTCAGCTTCTGGTAGCGGCGGTGGGCGAAGAACACCAGCGCGCCGCCGTCCGCGGTGCGCAGCGCCAGCGGGGCGTAGTCGCCGCTCGTCAGCGGCTCGTCGATGAACTGCGTGGCGAGACCGGGCTGCTTGGCGGCCTTCGCACGCTGTGCGCGCCACTTGCTGGTGTGCGGACCGTCGGCGAAGGTCTTGCCGCCGCTCCTGAGGTAGGCCGCGTAGTTCCGGCTCAGGTCCTGGGGAGCGATGGCCAGTTCGGTCGAGTTCGCCGGTACGGCCTCCGCCCAGCCGTCCTTGTCCTTCTTCAGCTCCGGCAGCGAACCGGGCGTGATGAGGGTGAGGTACGCCACCTGCCAGGGGTCGCCCAGGTCGTTGCGGGTGAACACCAGCAGCCAGTGCGCGTTGCCGCCCTTGTTGCCCTGCGCCTCGGCGACGAACCAGCGGGGCCAGCCCGCCTTCTTCGGGATCGTGAACTTCGCGTCGGAGAACTCCAGCGGCGAGTAACCCGGGTTGCCGCTCGGGTAGTTCTTGTGACCGGCCTTCAGCCGGCCCGCGTCGATGTCACCGAGGGCGCCCGTGACATGGTCGGCGTCCAGTGAACTGTCGTACGCCTTGTCCGCCTTGTTGTACGCGGTCGTGAACGCCTTCAGCGCCTTGGCGGCCTCGGCGCGGGTGGAGGAGGGGAGCACCTCGCGCTCCCCGTGCACCACCACGCAACCGCTCGCCGTCAACGACAAAGCGGTCACCGAGGCCGCTATCAGTACCCGACGGTCAAGCCTTCGTCGCCTCGGACGGCTGCGATCCCTGCTCATCGCGTCCCTTCACCTTCGCCTTCCCGGAGGCGAACCCTACCGGGGCGAAGAACAGCGCGAGCGTCGGGATCAAGTACAGCAGCCACACCGTGACCTGAAGGACGGTCGGGTCGGGCTGGAAGTTGAACACGCCCTTCAGCAGCGTCCCGTACCAGCTGTCCGGCGGGATCGTGTTGCTGATGTCGAAGGCCAGGTGCGTGAGGCCGGGCAGGATGTCCGCCTCCTGCAGGTCGTGGAAGCCGTACGCCAGCACGCCCGCCGCCACGACGACCAGCATGCCGCCGGTCCAGGTGAAGAACTTGGCCAGGTTGATCTTCAGGGCGCCGCGGTAGAACAGCCAGCCCAGGAAGACCGCGGTCGCGAGGCCCAGGGCCACACCGATCAGCGGGCGCGGGGTGCCGTCGCTGGCCGCGTGGACCGACGCCCACACGAACAGGGCGGTCTCCAGGCCCTCCCGGCCCACCGCGAGGAACGCGGTGGCGACCAGCGCGCCCGTGCCCATCGCCAGAGCGGCGTCCAGCTTGCCGTGCAGCTCCGCCTTCAGATGCCGGGCGGTGCGCCGCATCCAGAAGACCATCCAGGTCACCAGGCCGACCGCGACGATCGACAGAGAGCCGCCGAGACCCTCCTGGGCCTTGAACGTCAGCTCCTGGGAGCCGAATTCGAGGACGCAGCCGAAGCCCATCGCGATCAGGACGGCGACGGAGATGCCGATCCAGATGGGCCGGATGGCGTCCTTGCGGCCCGTCTTGACCAGATAGGCGATCAGGATGCAGACGACGAGGCTGGCTTCCAGGCCCTCGCGCAGACCGATCAGATAGTTGGAGAACACGGGCTACGCCTCCTTGGAGAACAGCGTGCTGCCCCACCAGTCGTCCTTGTCGCGGACGCCCGGCGGGACGGCGAAGACCGCCGAACCCACGTGCTGGATGTACTCGTTGAGCGCGTCCTGCGCCGACAGCTTGCGCTGCAGCGGGATGAACCCCTTGCGCACGTCGCGCATGTAGGCCAGGAAGAACAGGCCCGCGTCGAGGCGGCCGAGGCCGTCGGTGCCGTCGGTGAAGGAGTAGCCCCGGCGCAGGATCGTGATCCCGTTGTTGGAGTCGGGGTGCGCGAGCCGGACGTGCGCGTCCGGCTTCATGGCCTTCAGGAACGGCTTGTCGTGCTCCTTGGCCTTGCCGACCGGGGCACCCTCGCCCTTGTCCCGCCCGAAGACGTCCTCCTGCTCCTGCAGAGAGGTGCGGTCCCAGGTCTCGATGTGCATCCGGATGCGGCGGGCGACGAGATACGACCCACCGGTCATCCAGTCGCTGCCGTCCTTCCCGTCGACCCACACGTACTTCTTCAGCCGGTCGGTCTCCGTGCCCGCGATGTTGCGGGTGCCGTCCTTGAAGCCCATCAGGTTGCGCGGGGTCTGTGCGTCCGGGGTGGTGGACGAGGTCTTGCCGAAGCCGAGCTGCGACCAGCGGATGTTGACCTTGCCCATGCCGATACGGGCCAGGTTGCGGATCGCGTGCACGGCGACCTGCGGGTCGTCGGCGCAGGCCTGGATGCACAGGTCGCCGCCGGTACGGGTCTTGTCGAGGGCGTCCCCGGCGAACTGCGGGAGGTCGACGAGAGCGTCCGGCCGCTGGTCCTTGATCCCGAACTTCTCGCCGTACTTCTCGAACAGCGACGGCCCGAAGCCGATGGTGAGCGTCAGCCGTGAGGGCTTCAGCCCCAGCGCCTCACCGGTGTCGTCCGGCGGAGCCTCCGCCAGCCCCCCGTAGGCACCCTCCCCGACCGTCTTCCCGCCGGTCATCCGGCGCGCGGCCGCCGTCCAGTCCTTCAGCATCTGCACGAACTCGGCGCGGTCGTCGGTCTGCAGGTCGAACGCGGCGAAGTGCAGCCTGTCCTGCACCGGCGTGGCGATGCCGGCCTGGTTGGCGCCGTGGAAGGCGATCGCGGCGCCCGTCTCGGCGGCGGTCGGATCCACGTCGTTGCCGACGCGGGTCATCGCGACCGCGCCGCCGGCCGCGGCGGCACCGAGCGCGAGCCCGGCGCCGCCCCAGCCGATCAGCGAGCGCCGGGAGGGGGCCTTGTCGGCGGCCTCGGCGGTGGATGCTTCCTGGGTGTCCGTCATGGTCAGTCGTCCCTTACTTCACGACGGCGGCGGCGAGCTTGGAGAGCGGCTCGGCGAGCGCGTTCACGGCGTCCGAGAGCTCCTTGCGCTGGGTCTCGGTGACGGTGTCGTACGAGACGAAGCCGTCCGAGGTCTTCGTGGTGCGGTACTTGTCGAGCAGTGCGTCGAGCGCGGCGAACTGCTTGTCGAGTTCGGTGGTGAGCGCCGAGTCGTTCTTCTTCGCCACCGGCTTCAGCAGCGCGTACGCCTTCTGTGCGCCCTCGACGTTGGCCTTGAAGTCGCTGAGGTCGGTGTGCGAGTAGCGGTCCTCCTCGCCGGTGACCTTGCCGGTGGCGACCTCGTCGAGCAGCTCCTTGGCGCCGTTGGCCATGGAGGTCGGGGTGATCTCGGCCTTGCCGACCCGCTTCTGCCAGTCCTTCAGATCGGTGACCAGCTGGTCGGCGAGGGTCTTCTCCTCATTGCCGATCTTCTTGTCCTGCCACAGCGCCTTCTCCAGCCGGTGCCAGCCGGTCCACTTCTGGCCCTTCTCCAGGCCGTCGGCGCGGGTGTCGGTCTTCGGGTCGATGTCTCCGAAGGACTCGGCGATCGGCTCGGTGCGCTCCCAGCCGACGCGGGAGGGGGCGAAGGCGTCCTGGGCGGCCTTGAGGTCACCTGCCTTGACGGCCTTGGCGAAGACCTCGACCTTCGGGATGGTCGCGTCGGCCTGCTCCTGCGCGTACTCGCGGTAGTCGGCGACCGCCTTGTCCAGCTGCGGGTTGCGCTTGGCGACGGCGCCGGAGCCGGTGACGGTGAGCTTCTGGCGGACGCCGTGACCCTTCATGCCGGGGCGGCAGGCGATCTCATAGGACCCCGCCTTCACCTCGGCGGTCAGCGTGTACTTGGTCCCGGACCCGATGTTCTCCTTCTCCGACACGATCCGGTCGTCCGGGAAGAGGATCTCGATCTCGGTCGCCTTGGAGCCCTTGTTCTCGATGTTCAGGGTCACTTGGCCGGCCGGCACGGACTTGGTGGAGGTGTCGCACTTGGAGTCGGCGGCGGTCACCTTGATCGCGGCGTCACCGTCGCCCTTGCTCTTCTCCGTGCACCCCGTGACGGCGGTGAGGGCCGCGGCCGTGGCGACTGCGGTGAGGACGGAGAGTCTGGCGGCTCGCATTCAGGCTCCAAGAGGTGACGAAAAATCGCGTGTCGGGTTCACGTAGGCATGGTGAGGCTCACCTAACTTATCTAAGGCTTGCCTGACTGATACCCGCCCATGCGGTGATTCAGCTCTCATGGACGCCGTATGAGCACGGACTGATCACGGCAACTCAAAGTGAACCCCAAGGAATGGTCAAGGAAGATTCAAGGTCCCTTGAGGGCGTGCAGGCAGCCGCGTACGGCGGGAAGGGGCCGGGGCGGGGGGTGTCCGCCCGCAGCGGCGGGCGTCCATCACCGCGCACCCTCCAAAGACACAGCACCGCCCGACCGAGGACGGACACCCCCC
>NZ_JBSFHA010000089.1:0-43008 GCF_053596855.1 Streptomyces sp. NPDC001617 | reverse complement strand
GACGACCACCTTGTCGGACGGCTTGGCCTCGGAGCGGTTGACGCAGTGCCGGGCGACCGCCATCGGCTCGTTCAGTGACGCCACGTCGAAGGGCAGGGCGTCCGGGAACACCGCCACGCTGTCGCCCACCACGGCGTTCTCGATGAGCAGGTACTCGTTCATCCCGCCGAGCTCGCCGCCGCAGCCGATGATCCCGGACGGCGCGGCCTGCGGGTTGACCACCACCCGGTCGCCCACCTTCAGGCCGCTGACCTCGGCGCCCACCTCGACGACCTCACCGGCGGGTTCGTGGCCGAGCGGCAGCGGGACCACCGAGCCGCCGGGGTCGTTGTAGGGGGTGCCGCCCATGTGGACGAAGAACGTGTCGGTGCCGCAGATGCCACAGGCGCGTATCCGTACGAGCGCGTCCCTGGGGCCGGGCGTGGGACGCTCGACCTCCACGACGTCGACCTCGTTCGCCGCCCCGGTCAGGACGGACTTCATGGTGGCCATGGGGCCGTCTCCTTCCGCCGGTCACCAGGTGACCGGCAGCTCGTAGATGCCGTACGCCTGCGAGTCCTCCTTGAACCGCAGCTCCGACACGTCGACCGCGAGTCGCAGGGTCGGCACCCGGCTGAAGAGCGTGCTGAAGACGACGTGGAGTTCGATGCGGGCCAGCTGCTGTCCCACGCACTGGTGCGGGCCCCAGCCGAACGCGTGATGGTGTGCCGCGGTGCGGGTGAGGTCGAGCTTCTCCGGCTCGGGGAAGGCCTCGGGGTCCCAGTTGGCCGCCGGCAGCGACGCGATGACACCCTCGCCCGCGCGGAGGGTCTCACCCCCGAACTCGATGTCCTCCACCACCGCCCGCCGTGCCAGCAGATGCGGGATGGTCAGATACCGCAGCAACTCCTCGACGGCGCCGGTCACATACTTCGGATCGTCGGCGTTCTCCCGCAGCGCCGTCAGCTGGTCGGGGTGCTGGAGCAGCAGCGCGGTGCCCAGCGTGATCATGTTGGCACTGGTGTCGTGGCCGGCGACGAGCAGGATGTGGCCCAGCGGAGCGGCGTCCTCCATGGAGAGCACGCCCTCCTTGACCCGTGCGCCGAGGTCGGAGAGGACGTCCTCACCAGGGTCGTCCATCTTGGCCTCGATGAGTCCGGAGATGTAGCGGCGCAGATCCGCCGTCGACCGGGCCGCTTCCTCGGGGGTCTTGAAGCGCGCGTTGGTGACTCCGGCGTGCTTCTGGAAGAACGCGTGGTCGTCGTACGGCACGCCGAGGAGCGCGCAGATCATGAGGGACGGGAGGGGCAGCGACAGGGCCTCGTTGAGGTCGGTCGGGTTGGGGCCGGCCAGCATCCGGTCGATGAGATCGTCGGTGATCTGCTGGATCTCCGGGCGGAGTCTCTCCATCCGGTGACGCGTGAACGAGTTCGTCAGCATCCGACGCCACCGCGTGTGCTCGGCGCCGTCGGTGTTGTTGATCGACGGCTGGATGTCGGCCGCGTGCGCCTTCATGGCCTCGGTCGTGTGCGGGTATCCGGGCGCACCGATGTTCGCGCTGAGCCGTGGGTCGGTCAGCAACTGCCGTTGGGCGGCGTGCGAGGTGACGACCCAGGGGGTGGTGCCGTCCCAGGTCCTGGCCCGTACGAGCGCCTTGTCCGGGTCGTGCAGGTCGAGCAGTCCCGGCGGTGGTGCGAAGGGGCACGCGCCGGATCGGGGTGAGGGGTACTCCGGCAGTTCCTGGGCGATGTCGGTTCCGGACACGTTCTCGGCCATGGGTCCTCGCCTTCTCGATTGCTCCGACGAAAGATATGTCGACCGCTCGGTACAATCAATCCATCGGTGGGGAACCCGGCAGCAGGACGAAGATCAGCGAGGCTCGCGCGGCAGTCCCAGCCCCCGCTCGGCGATCTGCGTCCGCAGCACCTCGTTCGCCCCGCCCGCGATCGTGTACGCGCGCGAGTACAGATGCGCGTCCTGCCACCAGCCGTCGGCCACCGCCTCCGGGTCGTCCTCGGTGAGCAGGCCGTCCGTGCCCTGCAGCCGCAGGCCGAAGTCGGCCAGGTCGTGGTTGAGTTCGCTGAAGAAGATCTTGCCGAGGAGGGCGTCGGCCGGCTGTTCCGTGGCGTGCAGCATCCGTGACTGCGCCATGCCGATCATCGCGGCGTTCACGTGCACCCGCGCGGCGAGTTCGCCGATCGTCTGCCGGGTGGCGGAATCGTCGAGCGCGGCCGGTGTCCCCTCCGCCAGCCGCATCAGGTCGTCCAGCACCGCGAACAGCTCGACGCCCCGCGCGGCCACGCCGGAGCGCTCACGGCCGAGGCTGCTCATCGCCACCCGCCAGCCGTCGTCGACCCGGCCGATCACGTTCGCGGCCGGGATCCGGACGCCGTCGAGGAAGACCTCGTTGAAGTCCGTGGTCCCGGTGATCTCGCGGAGCGGGCGCACCTGGACCCCCGGGCTGCGCATGTCCAGCGCGAACGCGGTGATGCCCTTGTGCTTCGGGGCGTCGGCGTCGGTGCGTGCGAGCAGATAGCCCATGTCGGCGTGCTGGCCGTTGGTCGTCCAGACCTTCTGGCCGTCCACGACGAACACCGCGCCCTCGCCCTCGCCCTCGCGGCGCGCACGGGTCCGCAGCGCCGCCAGGTCGCTGCCCGCCTCGGGCTCGCTGAACAGCTGGCACCACACGTCCTCGCAGGTGCGGATGCGGGGCAGGAAACGCGCCCGCTGCCCGTCGGTGCCGAACTCGATCAGGGCCGCCGAGGCCAGTGAGGCCGCGCCGACCGGTGGCCAGGTACGGGCGCGGGCGATCTCCTCGGCGACGACGGACGGTTCGAGCGGGTGGGCGTCGGGCCGTCCGCCGTACTCGACGGGCCAGTCGATGCCGAGCAGGCCCGCCTCGTAGAGCTTCGCGGTCCACTCCCGGATCGCCGGCAGGAGTGCCGGGTCGGGTGCGCGCACCCCGGAGTGCGCCTTGACGCCGGGCGCGTGCTCCGCCACGAAGGCGCGCACCTTCCTCCGGAACGCCTCCAGCTCGGGTGTGGACGTAAGGCGCATCGCTGTCGACTCCTTGTCGTCGTGTCACCAGTCATGCCGCCGTGGCCAAAATGAGTATACTTTAACCATCGTGTTGGCTCGCCTGCCAGTGTCTGGTGTCCGTGCCCAATAGACTGGGGATCCGCAATAACCCCTCAGAGGAGTTGGCCCATGGCGACAGCCGTCGACCGCGAGCCCGCCGACGGCGAGACCGGCGCCCTGGTCGGCAAACTCGCCGCGCAGACCGCTCAGCGCATCGAGGCATCCGTGATCCGCCAAGGATGGCCCGTGGACGAGTCGTTGGGCTCCGAGTCGGACCTGCGGGAGTGGCTGGGCGTCAGCCGTGCGGTATTGCGCGAGGCGGTGCGCCTGGTCGAGCACCACCAGGTCGCCCGGATGCGGCGCGGCCCCGGCGGCGGCCTGATCGTCTGCGCCCCCGACGCGGGACCGGCGACCCGGGCCATGGTGATCTACCTCGAGTACGTCGGCACCAGCGTCACCGACCTGCTCCAGGCCCGCCAGCTCCTGGAGCCGATCGCCGCGGGCCTCGCCGCCGACCGGATCACCGAGGAGGGCATCGCCACCCTCCGGGCCACCCTCGACTCCGAACACGCCCACTGGGACGACCCGTCGGTCCACTCCCAGGACCCGCTGCACCCGGTCCTCGGCCGGCTGTCCGGCAACCCGGTGCTGCACCTGTTCATCGATGTCCTCACCCGCCTCACCGCCCGCTACGCGCACACCTCCCGCCGTATCTCCAAGGCCGAGATGCACGCGGCGAAGGAGACCTCGCACCGCGAGCACCGCGCCGTCGTCGACGCCGTCATCGCCGACGACGGCGCACGCGCGCAGACCGAACTCAGCGTGCATCTGGAGTCGGTGGCCGCCTGGATCGAGAAGCACCGGGTGCGCCGCGGCGGGCAGCGGATCTCGGGGAGCGTGGTCGAGCCCGAGCTGGTCGAGGGGCCGCGGGCCAAGCTCGCCGAGGTGGTGGCCGCCCGCATCCACGACGACATCGCCGCCCGGGGCTGGCAGATCGGCATGGTCCTCGGTTCGGAGGCGGATCTGCTGGCCCGCTACGAGATCAGCCGGGCCGTCCTGCGCGAGGCCGTACGGCTGCTGGAGTACCACTCGGTCGCCCGGATGCGCCGCGGCCCCGGCGGCGGTCTCGTGGTCACCGAGCCCGAACCGCAGGCCAGCATCGACACCATGGCGCTCTTCCTGGAGTACCAGGGCGTCACGGCCGACGATCTGCGGATCGTCCGCAACGCCATCGAACTCGGCATCATCGCAAGGGTGACCGCCCGGTACGCCGAGGGCGATCCCGAGGTCGCCGAGCGCCTCGCCAAGGCCGTCCGCTGGGCCACCGAAGGTCCGGCCGACGACCTCCGCAAGGCCGACCTCTTCCACTCGGAACTGGCGGCCCTCGCCAACAACCCGGTGCTGTCCCTCTTCCTCGCCATCATCACCGAACTGTTCCGCCGGCACGCCTCCGGCCACGACCGGCCACTGCCCGGGGACACGGCGGCCGAGGAGGTCCAGCACGTCCACCAGCGCATCCTCGACGCGATCGTGCAGGGGGACGCAGGGGTCGCCCGCCATCGGATGCGACGGCATTTGGATGCACTCATTCCCTGGTGGCACTAATGAGTCGGGGGATCATCTAGACCCTGAAGGGCAATTACGTATACTCAATAGGGTCCGATCGAAGGAGATTCGATGCGCCGGACCCTGTTCGAGCAGGACCACGAGGACTTCCGCCTCCTGGTCCGCGACTTCATCGCCCGCGAAGTGCTCCCGGTCTACGAGGACTGGCGACGCGCCGGTCTGGTCCCGCGTGACCTGTTCACCGCCCTGGGCAAGCTGGGCATCATCGGCACGGCCATCCCCGAGGAGTACGGCGGGGGCGGCCAGGACGACTACCGCTTCAACGTCGTCCTCCAGGAGGAGTGCGCCCGCGCGGGCGTGACCCTCGGCGGCCTCCGGACCCACCTCGACATCGTCGTCCCGTACTTCACGGGCCTCGCCAACGCCGAGCAACGGGCCCGCTGGTTCCCCGGGTTGGCCTCCGGTGAGCTCTACACCGCGATCGCGATGAGCGAGCCGGGCACGGGCTCCGACCTGGCCGGCGTCACGACGAGGGCCGTCCGCGACGGCGACCACTACACACTCAACGGCGCCAAGACCTTCATCACCGGCGGCCACCACGCCGACCTGGTGATCGTCGTGGCCCGCACCGACACCGACCCGGACGACCGGCGCGCCGGACTGTCCCTGCTCGTGGTGGAGAAGGGCACACCCGGATTCACCGTCGGGCGCAAGCTGGAGAAGATCGGCCTCGCCGTCCAGGACACGGTGGAGCTCGCCTTCGACGACGTCCGCGTGCCCGTGACCGACCTCCTGGGCGAGGAGGGCGCCGCCTTCACCCTCCTCGGCCGCAACCTCGCCCAGGAACGGCTGGCCATCGCGGTCGGCGCCGTCGCCCAGACCCGCGCCGCGATCGACCTGACCATCGCCTACGTCCGCGACCGCACCGTGTTCGGCAAACCGGTCGCCCACTTCCAGAACACCAAGTTCGAACTCGCCGCGATGGCAACCGAGTTGGAAGCCGCCCAGTCCCTGCTGGACGCGGCCGTCAGTGCGCTGGTCGCCGGCGAACTGAGCCCTGCGGACGCGGCCAAGGCCAAGCTGTTCTGCACCGAGACACAGGGCCGCGTCGTCGACCGGTGCCTCCAACTGCACGGCGGCTACGGCTACATCCTCGAGTCCCCGATCGCCCGGCTGTACGCCGACGCGCGGGTGACCCGCATCTACGGCGGCACCAGCGAGGTCCTGAAGACCATCATCAGCAAGTCCCTGGGCCTGTAAGGAGTTTGATGTGAACATCGACGGTTCGGCGGTACTCGTCACCGGCGGCGCCTCCGGTCTGGGGCTGGCCACCGCACGCCGCGTCATCGACCGGGGCGGCCGTGTCGTCCTGGCCGACATCTCCGAGGAGCAGGGCGCCAAGGCGGTCGCCGACCTCGGCGAAGCCGCCCGGTTCGTCCGCGCCGACGTCACCGACGAGGCCTCGGTCACCGCCGCCCTCGACGCCGCACAGGACCTCGGTCCGCTGCGCTTCGTCGTGCACTGTGCCGGCCGCGGCGGCGACCGCACCCGGATCATCGACCGCGACCGCACCCCCGGCGAGCTCACCACCTTCGCCGAGGTCGTACGCGTCAACCTGATCGGCACCTACAACGTGCTGCGCCTGGCCGCCGCCCGCCTCTCCGGCAACGACGTCGTCGACGGCGACCGCGGAGCAGTGGTCCTCACCGCCTCCGTCGCCGCCTTCGACGGCCAGATCGGCCAGACCTCCTACACCGCCGCCAAGGCCGGCGTGCACGGCATGACCCTCGTCGCCGCCCGTGACCTGGCCAGCTGGCAGATCCGGGTGAACACCATCGCCCCCGGCATCATGGACACCCCCATGCTCGGCCGGCTCCGCGAGGACATCCGCGACGGCCTCGCCGCGACCGTGCCCCACCCCAAGCGCCTCGGCGACCCCGACGACTTCGGTCGCCTCGCCGTGGAGATGCTGGAGAACCCCTACCTCAACGGCCAGACGATCCGCCTCGACGGCGCCATCCGCATGGCCCCGCGATGACGGCCGCCGAGACCGACGAGCAGTTCCGCGCCCGGCTGCGCGCCTTCCTGACGGAGCAGCACCCCGGCCGTCGTCCCGGGGATCCGGCCGAGCGCCTCGCATGGCAGAAGAAGTGGCTGGCCACGCTGTACGACGCCGGATACGCCGGACCGAGCTGGCCGCGTGAGTACGGCGGAATGGACCTCAGCTTCGCCAGGCAGGTCATCTACCAGGAGGAGTACGCCCGAGCCCGGGTCCCCGGCCCGCTCGGCACCGGACTCGGCATCGCCGCCCCCACCCTCGTCACGTACGGCACGACGGAGCAGAAGGAACGCTTCCTGCGCCCCATGCTGCGCGGCGACACCGTCTGGGCGCAGGGCTATTCCGAACCGGAGGCGGGCTCGGACCTCCCCGCGCTGCGCACGAAGGCACGCCGCGAGGGTGAGGAGTACGTCGTCAACGGGCAGAAGGTGTGGAACAGTTCGGCCGACATCGCCGACATCCTCTTCACCCTGGTCCGCACCGGCCCGCCCGACTCCCGCCAGGACGGCATCACTTACCTGCTGATCGACGCCCACGCCCCCGGGGTGACCGTGCTGCCGCTGCGGGACCTGACGGGCGACGCGCACTTCTGCGAGATCTTCTTCGACGACGTCCGCGTGCCGGTCGCCAGCCGGATCGGCCCCGAGAACGGCGGCTGGCCCCTGGTCCGCACCAGTCTCGGCCACGAACGCGCCGCCGGGGCGATGAACCAGGCGGCCCGGTACCGGCGGGTGCTCGACGAGCTGATCGAGCTGGCACGCGAACGCGGGGCGACAGCCGACCCCCTGGTGCGCGACCGGCTGGCGGACTTCGAGATCCGCGTCACGATCATGCGGCTCACCGGCATGCGGACCATCGCCGACATCATGGCGAAGGGCGAACCGGGTCCCGCCTCCTCGACATCACGGCTGTTCATCGTCACCTTCGAGCAGGAACTGCACGAATTCGCCCTGGAGTTGCTGGGACCGTACGGCATCCTCGGCCGCCGCGACCCGCACGCCGTTCAGCGCGGCCGCTGGGTGTGGGGCTTCCTGCGCACCCGCGCCTCGACCATCGGCGCCGGCACCGCCGAGATCCAGCGCAACACCATCGCCGAACAGGTACTGGGCCTGCCCCGGGACCCGGCCATGCCGACCACCGGGAGGGCACGATGAGAGCCGCACGTTGTACGGAGTACGGGCCACCGGACGGTCTGCAGGTCCTCGAACTGGACGACCCCGAACCCGGTCCGGGCGAGGTCCTGGTCCGTGTGCACGCCGCCGCGGTCAACTTCCCGGACGTCCTGCTCGTGGCGGACCGCTACCAGGTCCCCGCCCCGCTGCCCTTCACCCCCGGCAGCGAGTTCGCCGGAGTCGTGGCCGCGCTGGGCCCGGGAGTGACGGGGCCCCCGGTCGGCTCACCCGTGGCCGGGGCGGTGCTCACGGGCGCCTTCGCCGAACAGGTCGTCGTGCCCGTCGCCGCTCTGCGCCCGGTCCCCGACGGCCTCGACATGGTCCACGCCGCCGCCTTCCACGTGACGTACGCGACCGCGTACCACTCCCTGGTCACCGTCGGGCAGGGCACGGCGGGGGAGTGGGCGGCGATCCTCGGGGCCGCGGGCGGGGTCGGCAGCGCGGCCGTCGACATCGCGACCCGTCTCGGGCTGCGGGTCGTCGCGGCGGCATCGAGTCAGGAGCGGCTCGCGGTCGCCCGCAAGCTCGGCGCGGAGGCCGGAGTCGACTACGTCCACGAGGACCTCAAGACCCGTCTGCGCGAACTGGCCGGCGGCGAGGGCGTCCATCTCGTGGTCGACCCCGTGGGCGGCGACCACGCCGAGGCCGCCCTGCGCGCGCTGCGACGGGGCGGCCGGTTCGTCACGGTGGGGTACGCCGACGGGAAGATCCCCCGGATCCCGCTCAACCTGGTACTGCTCAAGGACGCGGTCGTACGGGGCTTCGAGATCCGGATGCTGCGCCGGTACGCCCCGGACGCGGTGGCCGCCGGCGATCGGGCGCTCGCCCGGATGGTCCGGGACGGGATGCGCCCGCTCGTCTCCCGCGTCCACCCCCTCGCCGAGGTGGCGTCCGCCCTGACCGACGTGGCGCAGCGGCGCACCACCGGCAAGGTGGTCGTCGACCTGACGGGATGAGTGCGAACCCGGCTCAGAACGTGGGCAGTTGGGGGCGTCGCTTGACATAGCCGGCGGCGTCCACGCGCATCTGCATCCCGGAGACGTAGCGGGACTCGTCGGACACGAGGTACAGCACGGTCTCGGCGATGTCCTCCGGCTCGACGTAGGGGACACCGAAGCCGGTCGTCGCGGGGAAGGAGGGCAGGGCGTCCTCGCGGGTCGGCTCCTCCAGATCGGGGCGGAACGAGCGGTACATGACGTCGCTGTTGAGCATGTCCGTGTTGACGTTGGTGGGGTGGAGGGCGTTGACGCGGATCTGCCGTGGGGCCAGCACGGTCGCCAGGTCGTGGACGAACATGGCTACTTGGCGCTTGGCGAACGAATAGCCCAGACCTCCCGGGCCGAGGGCGGGATTGTCGATGGTCGCCGGGATCAACCCGGCGAGCGATCCGGTCGCCACGATCGAGGCTCCGTCGGGCAGATGGGGCAGGGCGGCGTCCACGGCGTTGACGACCCCGCTGAAGTCGACCGTGACGGCGTCCAGGAAGGCCTGGGCGCTCTTGCCGGCCCCGATCGGGCAGATGCCGGCCTGTGCCACGACGGCGTCCAGCGGCCCCAACTCGTCCACACCGTCGTCCACCGCGGCCCTCAGGGCCGCCCGGTCGCGCACGTCCGCCCTGCGGGCGACCACCCGCCGGCCGAGCTTCTCCACCTGGCGCGCGGTCTCGTCCAGATCCTCCGGAGTGGCCAGGGGATAGCTGTTGGTGGCGATGTCCTGGCAGACGTCCACGGCGATGATGTCGGCACCCTCCGCGGCGAGCCGGACCGCCTGGGCCCGTCCCTGGCCGCGCGCGGCGCCGGTGATGAAGACGACCTTGTCCTGCACTCGACCCATGGGGTCTCCTTCCGTCACCTGAAAGAGTAGCCTGAATAGCGGGGTTGGGACCCTTGATCCCGCTCAATGGGATGTGATCAGGACACACAATCAATCCGGTGTTAAAGAGTTCCAAGACCGAGGGAGCACAAGGATGCCGTTGCAGCCGTGGATGAAGTTGCTGTCGACCGACGACCATCTGATCGAGCCGCCGCACCTGTGGTCGGACCGTCTGCCGGCGAGGTTCCGGGAGGCCGGTCCGCGCATCGTGGAGAAACCACGGGGAGACGGGCAGGCTCCGGCCGAGGTGTGGGTCTATGAGGACCGGATCTACCCCTATATCGGCCTGAACGCCGTCGCGGGCAAGAGCCCCGAGGAGTTCGGCCTCGAACCCACCCGCTACGACGAGATGATCCCGGGCTGCTACGACCCCAAGGCACGCATCCGGGACATGGATCTGGACGGCGTGTGGGGCGCCCTGTGCTTTCCGTCGTTCCCGGGCTTCTCCGGCCATGTCTTCCTGGACGGCAAGGACCGCGAGCTGGCGCTTCTGTGCGTCCAGGCCTGGAACGACTTCGTCCTGGACGAGTGGTGCCCCACCGCTCCGGGCCGGCTCGTCCCGCTGGCCATCATGCCGCTGTGGGACGTCGACGCCTGCGTCGCCGAGATCCACCGGACCGCCGCCAAGGGCGCCAAGGCGATCTCCTTCCCCGAGAACCCGGCCCCGCGCGGCCTCCCCTCCTTCCACACCGACTACTGGGACCCCATGTTCTCGGCGGCCGAGGAGACCGACATGCCGCTGTGCCTGCACTTCGGCACCTCCGGCCAGGCTCCCAGGACGGCCCCCGAGGCCCCCTTCGCCGTGACGATCGCCCTGTTCGGCTGCAACGCCATGTACGCCACCGCCGACCTGCTCTTCTCCCCGGTGCTGCACAAGCACCCCAAGCTGAAGATCGGCCTGTCCGAGGGCGGCATCGGCTGGATCCCGTATCTGCTGGAGCGCAGCGACGGCACCTGGGAGCGGCACCGCTTCTACCAGAACGTCAACCAGAGCGTGCGTCCCTCGGAGCTGTTCCACAAGCACTTCCACGGCTGCTTCATCGACGACCGGTTCGGCGTGGAGAACCGTCACCACGTCGGCATCGACAAGATCACCTGGGAGTGCGACTACCCGCACTCCGACTCCTACTGGCCCAAGAGCCGTGCCTACGCGGCCGAGGTCCTCGCCGACGTACCGGACGACGAGGTGCACCGGATAGTGGAGTTGAACACCCGCCGCCTCTACAACCTCCCCGCATGAGCCGCCGCCCGGAGTCCGAGCGCTCCGACTGGACCGACCTCGACCTGCTGACCCGGGAGGAGGCCCACGGCCGCCTCGTCGCGGAGATCGCCGAGACGGACGTACGCCTCGCCGAACTCGGCGAGTCCGACCAGGCCGAGCGTGACCTCCTCCGGTCCCGGCTCCGTGCCCTGCGTGAGGCCGCCGACGATCTGATCGACCACCCCAGGAAGGGCTGAGGCTGCGATGGGACGTGTGGAGGGGAAGGTCGCGCTCATCACGGGAGCGGCGCGGGGGCAGGGCCGCTCCCATGCCGTGCGACTGGCCGAGGAGGGCGCGGACGTCGTCGTCACCGACGTCTGCCACGACATCAGCGACGAGCTGCCGTACTCGCTGGCGACGAAGGAACAGCTCGAAGAGACCGCCGAGTCGGTGCGGAAGACCGGCCGGCGGTGCGTCGCCGTGCAGGCAGACGTCCGCTCGATCGCGGAGATGCGGGCCGCCGTCGACGCGGCACGCGAGGAGTTCGGGCGGCTGGACATCGTCGTCGCCAACGCCGGCGTCATGAGCTCGGGCTCCGCCTGGGAACTGTCCGAGGAGGTCTGGGACGTCGTGGTCGACGTCAACCTCAAGGGCGCCTGGAACACCGCACGGGCCGCGATCCCCTGGATGATCGAGGCGGGGGAGGGCGGATCGATCGTCATCACCAGCTCGGCCGCAGGCATCCGAGGCCATGTGCCGTACGCCCACTACGTGGCCGCCAAACACGGAGTGGTGGGCCTGATGAAGGCCCTGTCCAACGAACTCGCCCGGCACCGCGTCCGGGTGAACACCGTCCACCCCACCGGGGTCAGCGACACGGGCATCACCGTCGGCGTGCCCGTGGAGGAACTCGCCGCGCGCGAACCGCTGTTCGCCCTCGCCGCGATGAACCCCCTCGCCCCCTACGTCGAGCCGCGGGACGTGTCGAACGCCGTGCTCTTCCTCGCCTCGGACGAGGCGAGATACGTCACCGGACTGCAGTTCACCGTGGACGCCGGGTCGACCAACAAGCCCTGAACGGAGTGCGTCGAATGAAGGTCACGATCGACAGGAACATGTGCTCGGGACACGCCCGGTGTGCGGCGGCGGCACCCCAGCTGTTCCGGCTCGACGACGACGGCTACGCGCTGCCCGTCGACGGTGAGATCCCCGAGGATCTCCAACAGGCGGCCCGTGACGGCGAGTCGGCCTGCCCGGAGCGCGCGATCACCGTGGAGTGACATGACTGAGCCCCACGGTCCCTGGCCGTGGGGCTCAGCCGTTTCCCCGTCGACTCAGCCGGCCGGCTGAGGCGGCGGCGTGAAGTGGTGGCCCCAGAACGCACCGTCCGTGATCTCGTAGACGGGGACGGGCTCCGGCACCTTCAGGCCGTTCCAGCCGAACTCGACGGCGTAGTTCTCCGGCGACCAGACGTAGAACGACACCATGTGGTCGTTGGTGTGCTTGCCGAGCGAGTGCATCATCGGCACCTCGTACTTGCCGGCCCGGTCCAGGGCCCGCCCGACGTCGTCCAGGGTCGCGGCCTCGACCATGAAGTGCAGCAGCCGCCCGGGACCCGGCATCGGTGTGACACCGAGGGTGTGGTGGCGGGGGTTGCAGCCCATGAACCAGGTCGTGCCGCCCGGCGAACGCATCGTGTTGCGCTCGATGAAGCCCAGGACATTGACGTAGAAGTCGAAGGTCGACCGTGCGTCCTCGGCCGAGATGATGGCGTGCCCGAAGCCCATGTCACCGGTGACGAACTTCGACACCAGCGGGGTGTTCACCGGCACATGGTCGAGGACGGTGCCGTAGAACAGCTCGACCGGGTTGCCGCCCGGGTCGTTGAACTTGACGAAGCCGGTGACCTTCCGCTCCGCCGCCTCGGCCTCGGTGCCGGCCGTCACCTTGATCCCGGCCTTCTCGACGTCCGCGACCAGCCGCGCCAGCTCCCGCTCGTCGAGCACCTCGAAGCCCAGCGCCGTCATCGCCGGCTGGGCGCCCGGAGAGACCACGATCCGGGCCGGATAGTCGTCCATCCGGAAGGACAACGGCTCGGAGTCCCCGTCGACGGGCATCAGGCCCAGGAAGTCGGCTCCGAACGCCTTCCACTTGTCGAGGTCGTTGGACTCCAGACGCAGGTACCCGAGTGAGCGAACACCCATCAGGCCCTCCCCTCACATTCGGTCAGGTCCGGGGCGGCCCGTCGGGCCCCCGGTATCGGTACGTCCGCGACGGTAGACAGCCCGGCCCGTCCGCCGCCGGGACCGTCCCACTGATCGGGAGCCGCACGGCGACCCATCCCTCACCGGTGCGACGGTGACCGTCATGACACTCAGCTACGACGACACCCTGCGCGAACTCCCCACCGACGACGGCACGTTGCGCTACCACGAGGCGGGCGACGGGCCCCCGCTGCTCCTGCTGCACGGATCGGGTCCGGGCGTCACCGGCTGGCGCAACTACCGGTACAACCTGCCCGTGCTCGCCGAGCACTTCCGCTGCCTGGCCCTGGAGTTCCCCGGCTTCGGGGTCAGCGACCCCACCCCCGAGAACCCGATGGCGGCCGGCCCCAAGGCCGTCCTGCGCTTCCTCGACGGCCTCGGCCTCGACCGCGTCGACGTCATCGGCAACTCCATGGGCGGCTTCGTCGCCGTGGGGCTGGCGGTCGCCCACAAGGACCTGTTCCGCAGGGTCGTGACCATCGGCGGCGTGGGCCGCAACATCCTCTCCCCGGCGCCCAGCGAAGGCCTCAACCTGCTGGTGGAGTTCGCCGAGAACCCCACCCGGGACAACCTCGTCCAGTGGCTGCGGGCCATGGTCCACGACCCGGCGCTGCTCACCGAGGAGCTGATCGAGGAGCGCTGGGCGAGTGCCACCGAGCCGGAGACACTGGAGGCGTCCCGCCGGATCTACGGCCGCCAGGCGATGGCCGCGATCCAGGCCGCCCAGTCCCAGTCCGACCAGCCCATCTGGGCCGCCCTCCACAAGGTCACCGCGCCCACCCTGCTGACCTGGGGCCGCGACGACCGGGTCACGCCGTTGGAGAGCGCGCTGCTGCCGATGCGTACCATTCCCAAAGCCGAGCTGCATGTGCTGCCGGACTGCGGGCACTGGGCGATGATCGAGCAGAAGGCGGCCTGGGAGAGCGCGGTACTGGCCTTCCTGACCCGCCCGGAGTCCTCCTGAGGACGATCGTGCGGCCACCCGCTGCCCCCACGTCCGCCCGTCAGGCCGCCCGCCGGGTCCGCATCCTGCGCGCCGCCTCCGACCTCGGCTCCCGCGACGGGCTCGCCGGCGTGCAGATGCAGGACGTCGCCAGAGAGGCGGGCGTCGCGATCGCCACCCTGTACCGCTACTTCCCGTCCAAGCCCTTCCTGTTCCTGGCGGTCCTCGAATGGCACATCGAGCAGTTCCTCGGGAGTCGCGACCCAGGCGCGCCCGTCGCCGCGGAATCCGATCCGGCGACGGAGGTGGCGGAGACCCTCGTCGCGCTCAGCGGCAAACTGCTCGGCAACCGGCTGCTCGCCTCGGCGGTGGCGCTGTCCTCGTTCACGGAGTACGCGAGCGTCGTCCCGACCCCCATCGACATCGTCGAGCGAGCGCTGGGCCGGCGACTTCTGCGCCTGCTCGGGGACCGGGGCGACGCCCGCAGCCGCGTACGCCTGCTCGTCTACAGCTGGTGGGGGCTGTTCGTGGGCATGCTGACCGAGGAGATCCCCACCGCGCGGGGGGAGGCGGACCTGCGGCTGGCCGCGCGGCTCATCGCGGCGCGGTAGCGCACCACGAAGGGCCCGGGACACACGTCATGTCCCGGGCCCACGCGCGTCACGTCAGTCCGTCGCCCCCACCATGTCCAGCACCGCCAGATACCCGAAGGCCAGACTCGAACCGATCGGCGTGCCCGCACCCGGATACACGTGCCCCGACATCGCGGCCGCGGTGTTCCCGGTCGCGTACAGGCCCTCGATCGGCCCGCCGTCCGGGCGCAGCACGCGCGCGCGGGTGTCGATCCGCAGACCGCCCTTGGTGCCGATGTCGGACGGGACGATGGTCGCCACGTAGAACGGCGGCTCGTCGATCGGCAGCAGCAGCGGGTTCGGCCACTCGGGCGCCGGCGTCGCCGGGAAGTTCTGCCGGGGGTCGGCCGGGAAGGGGACGATGTGGTGGAACATCTGGTCCCACGGGGTCTCGCCGCGGTGGAACCGCACGTCGACCCCGGTCCGCGCGTACCCGTTGAACTCCTCGATTGTCCGCTCCAGCGCGTCGAACGGCACACCGATCAGCCGCGCCAGCTCCTCCAAGGTGTCGGCCTTCTTCAACGCCCCTGATTCCAGCCACTGTTCGGGCCCCGGGGTGGCGGGCGGGAAACCGATGCCGTCCCGGTCCAGCTGCCGCTGGTCGAACACCCAGTGGGCCGGGATGTGGCTCACTCCGGTCGAGTGGTGCAGCCGTACGATCTCGTGCGCGGCCTGGTCGTACGGCCGTGTCTCGTTGACGAAGCGCTCGCCCGCGCCGTTGACCCAGATACCGCCCCGGGTGCCCGTGTGGAACACCGGGAGACCGTCCGGGTGGACCAGTCCCGGCACGAACCAGGCCTCGTCCAGCAGATCGGTGTCCGCGCCCACGGCGATGCCCGCCCGCAGGGCGTCACCGGTGTTGGCCGGGGCGCCGTCGGACCACTCCCCGGTGAGCGGGGACTGGTGCTTCTCGCGCAGCTCACGGTCGCGCTCGAAGCCGCCGGCGGCGAGCAGGACACCCCGCCGGGCCCGGATGCTCACCCGTTCACCGTCGCCGACGACCTCGACGCCGACGACCCTGCCGTCCTCGACGATCAGGCTCTCCAGGGCGGTGCCGAGCCGGAGTTCGCCGTTGCCCGTCTCCAGGAACGCCGACAGGGCCCGGCCGATCAGGGCACGACCGCCGCTGAGCAGCGGGCCCTCGTCGAAGCCGAACCGCTCGGTGGGCAGCGAGTCACGCAGCAGCGCCCTGCGCTCCTTGAGCTCCGCGACCTCGACCGGCGGCGGGAAGACCGTGTGCCCCGTGGGCGAGGCCCCCGGAGCCAACGCGTAGTAGTCCGGGACCGGGCCGTGCACGAAGGACTGGAACCAGGGGTTCTGCTCCAACTCGTCGATCAGCCGGGGCCCGGCGGCCAGATACGCGTCCTGGAGCGCCTCCCGCGACGGGTCGTCGACCACACTGCGCAGATACGTCCGCACCTCCTCGACGTCGTCCCCGAGGCCGGCCCGGCTCAGCGGAGCGGACCCCGGGAACCACAGCCCGGCGCCGGAGTACGCCACGGTGCCGCCGACCCGGTCGGTCTTCTCGACGACCAGCGTGCGCAGACCGCGCGACGCCGCCACGTACGCGCCGACCAGACCTCCGCCCGACCCGACGACGATCACGTCGTAGGCATCCTCGTTGATGCTCATCCGAACCTCCTCATGAGTGCCGACGTTCTTGGTGGGGGGTGTGGGGGACCGCGCCTGCAGGTGGAGGCCCCGGGACGCTCTGCGCAGGGACGGTAACCAGGCGGCGCGGGCGCGCCGTCGGGTCATCTCGCTCAGCGAGACCTGTCCGGTCCCCGGCCGCCGAGTCCCGGTGAGCGGAACGCTCTCGGCTGCCGTCCGGTCCGGCCGATCAGGCTGAAGGCCGGCACGAGTTGAGGATGGCAATGACAGACGTTTGGGAACCGACGGCCGTCGCGCACCGTGAGACAGCCGTGGCCGAGGCAGCCGCGCGACTGAGCCGCGCGGCCCGGGAACACAAGCCCTGTGCACCCGTACGGGACCTGCTCGGCGCCACCGACATCAGCCTCGCGTACGCCGTCCAGCGACGCGTCGTCGGTGAACGGATCGCCGCCGGAGCGCGGGTCGTCGGCCGCAAGATCGGGCTGACGTCCGAGTCGGTGCAGCGTCAGGTCGGCGTCGACCGGCCCGACTTCGGCGTCCTGCTGGACGACATGGACGTCACCGGGCTGCCGGCCGTCCCGAGCGGCCGCCTGCTCCAGCCGAGGGTCGAGGCGGAGATCGCGTTCGTGCTCGCCGAGGACCTCGACGAGGACGAGCTCGACCTGGACCGGGTCCGGGCGGCGGCCGGTTACGCGGTGGCCGCGCTGGAGATCGTGGACAGCCGGGTCGCCGACTGGGACATCGCGATCACGGACACGGTCGCCGACAACGCCTCCAGCGGGCTGTTCGTACTCGGCCGACAACGCGTCGGACTGGGGGAGTTCACCCCCCGGGACGTGGACATGCGGCTGTACGCCCACGGCGAGCTCGCCTCCGCGGGCGACGGCGCGGCCTGTCTGGGCGACCCCCTCGCCGCGCTGCTGTGGCTGGCCCGCACTGCCCGGGAGTTCGGCGACCCGCTGCGCGCCGGACAGGTCGTCCTCTCCGGCGCCCTCGGCCCGCTCGTCCCCACCCCGCCAGGCATCACCGTACGGGCCGAGATGTCGGGCCTGGGTTCGGTGACCGCGACCTTCTCACCCGAGGAACAAGAAGGATGACGAAGACCAAGGTGGCCGTAATCGGCTCCGGCAACATCGGCACCGACCTGATGATCAAGGTCATGCACCTGTCCGACACCCTGGAGATGGCCGCGCTGGTGGGCATCGACCCGGACTCGGACGGCCTGGCGCGCGCCGCCCGGCTGAAGGTGCCCATCACCCACGAGGGCGTGGACGGCCTGATCCGCATGGACGGCTTCGACGACATCGAGATCGTCTTCGACGCCACCTCCGCCAAGGCCCATGTCGAGAACGCCAAGCGCCTCGCCCCGTACGGCAAGCGCCTGGTGGACCTCACTCCCGCCGCCCTCGGCCCCTACGTGGTGCCCCCGGTGAACCTGGACGAGCACCTTGCCAACGATGTCGACAACCTCAACCTGGTCACCTGTGGCGGTCAGGCCACCATCCCGATCGTCCACGCGGTCAGCCGGGTCACCGCCGTGCCCTACGCCGAGATCGTCGCGTCGATCGCCTCGAAGTCGGCCGGCCCCGGCACCCGGGCCAACATCGACGAGTTCACCGAGACCACGTCCGGCGCCATCGAGAAGGTGGGCGGCGCCCGGCGCGGCAAGGCGATCATCGTCCTCAACCCGGCCGAACCGCCGCTGATCATGCGGGACACGGTGTACTGCCTGATCGGCGACGCGGACCACGAGGCGATCCGGGCCTCCGTCGAGGAGATGGTGGCCGCGGTCGCCGAGTACGTGCCCGGCTACCGGCTCAAGCAGCAGGTCCAGTTCACCCCGGTCCCCGACGGCGACCCCGTCCACACCCTGCTCCCCGACGACATCTCCGAGAAGCCGACCACCAGGGTCTCCGTCTTCCTCGAAGTCGAGGGAGCCGCCCACTACCTGCCCGCCTACGCCGGCAACCTCGACATCATGACCTCGGCCGCCCTGCGCGTCGCCGAGCGCATCGCCCGGCGAGTGACCCCCGAGGTGACCAAGTGACCGACTCTCCAAGGCTCTACGTCCAGGACGTCACCCTCCGGGACGGCATGCACGCCATCCGGCACCGCATCACCCCCGAGTTCGTCTCCAGGATCTCGGCCGCCCTGGACCGGGCCGGCGTGGACGCCATCGAGGTCGCCCACGGCGACGGCCTGGCCGGCGGCAGCCTCAACTACGGACCGGGCAGCAACACCGACTGGGAGTGGATCGAGGCGGCCGCGGACGCCATCGACCGTGCGGTCCTCACCTCCCTGCTGCTGCCCGGCATCGGCACCATCGCCGAACTGAAGCGTGCCTACGCCCTCGGCGTCCGCTCGGTGCGCATCGCGACCCACTGCACCGAGGCGGACGTCGCGGCCCAGCACATCTCCACCGCCCGCGAACTCGGCATGGACGTCTCCGGGTTCCTGATGATGGCCCACATGGCTCCCCCCGAGGCCCTCGCCCGGCAGGCCCAGCTGATGGAGAGCTACGGCGCGCACTGCGTCTACGTCACCGACTCCGGAGGCCGGCTCACCATGGACGGTGTACGCGACCGCATCCGCGCCTACCGCGAGGTGCTCGACCCGGAGACCCAGATCGGCATCCACGCCCACGAGAACCTCTCCCTGTCCGTGGCCAACTCCGTGGTGGCCGTAGAGGAGGGCGTGACCCGGGTCGACGCCTCGCTCGCCGGACAGGGCGCGGGCGCGGGCAACTGCCCGATCGAGCCGTTCGTCGCCGTGGCCAACCTCCACGGCTGGAAGCACGACTGCGACCTGTTCGCCCTCCAGGACGCCGCCGAGGATCTCGTGCGACCCCTGCAGGACCGCCCGGTGCGCGTCGACCGCGAGACCCTCACCCTCGGCTACGCCGGCGCCTACTCCAGCTTCCTGCGGCACGCCGAGACCGCGGCGGAGCAGTACGGCCTCGACGCCCGCACCATCCTGGAGGAGGTGGGCAGGCGCGGCCTGGTCGGCGGGCAGGAGGACATGATCGTGGACATCGCCCTCGACCTGACCACCCAGGGTTGACGCATATTGCGTCGACCTTCGAATAGACCGGTCGTCCCAATAAATCGGTGCACGGCTCTATCTCTGCGGTCGGCGTCATTGGTACCTTGACGCCGGCGCCGAACTAGAATTGATTATAGTTTGAGCAGAGAGGCACCGACGATGACGTCTGCCCTTCGCCTGAGCGCGCGATCCTCCGAGCTCGACGGGCCTGCGTTGCCTCCGTCGATGATGGAACGCGTGACGCTGATCATGGACCTTTTCGAAAGTCCGCAGACCCACCTGACACTGGAAACGGTCTCCCGCCGTACCCACCTGCCCCGCTCGACGACCCACCGCATTCTCGACCAGCTGGTCCGGCTGGACTGGCTGCGTCACACGGTGGCCGGGTACACCCTGGGAACCCGTGCGCTCGGCCTGGGCGGCCGGGAGATCGGCCACAGCGCGCTGCGGGCGGCCGCGGCTCCGCACCTGCTGGATCTGGCCGTGCGCACCAGGATGGTGGTGCACCTGGCCGTGCTCGACGGGCCGGAGATCTACTACCTGGACAAGGTGGGCGGCCGGGCCGCCGTGGACATCCCGTCACGGGTCGGCGGCCGGGCCGTCGCCCACTGCACCGGGCTCGGCAAGGCCATGCTCGCCTGGCTCAGCCCGGAGGAGATCGACGCACGATACGCGCAGGTCATGGAGCGCCGGACGCACCACAGCATCGGGCACCTCGACCAGCTGCACCGTGAGCTCGGCCTGGTGCGCCGCCGCAACGGCCTGGCGATCGACCGGGGGGAGTGTTTCCCCGAACTCGGCTGTGTCGGGATGGCGTTGCGCGGGCCGGAAGGGCCGGTCGGGGCGATCTCGGTGGTCGGGGACGGCCGCTCCTCGCTGGACATCGTGGCCCCGCTGGTGGTCAACGCGGTGCGGGCCGTCTCCGAGGACCTGTTCGGCGCGGCGGAGCCGTACCGCCGGGACGTGCCGGACGAAATCGCCTAGGGCCTGTCAACAGGCCCTAGCCGGGCTCGGTCGGCTGCCACAGCTCGACGCGATTGCCCTCGGGATCGGTGACCCAGCCGAATCGACCGACACCCTCCATGTCCTGCGTCTCCTCGGCCACGTCCGCGCCCTTGGCGCGCAGTTGCGCGAGCATCGCGTCGAGGTCGCGGACCCGGAAGTTGAGCATGGTCTGCTGGGCGGGGGAGCCGAAGTAGTCGGTCCCGGACTCGAACGCCGCGAACACCGTCGGCCCGGCTCCCTGCCGCCACAGGCCGTGCTCGTCGGCGTCCAGGCCCAGGCAGTCGCGGTACCACGCGCCGAGGGCCGCCGGGTCCGCGGCCCTCAGGAAGTATCCACCGATTCCCAGCACACGTTCCATGCCACCATCCTGCCAGTACGGCGGTCAGGCGGCCCGGCACGGTGCTGTCACCACGCCGTCCAGCCCCCGTCCACGGTGACCGTCGTGCCCGTCACGAAACGGGAGGCGTCCGAGGCGAGGAAGACCGCGGCGCCGCCCAGTTCCTCGACGCTGCCCACCCGGCCCAGGGGTGTGCCCCGCACGATCCGCTCGCCCCAGCGGCTGTCCAGCAGGCCCGAGCTGAGGTCCGTACGGAAGTAGCCGGGCGCGAGGGAGTTGACCCGCACGCCACGGTCGGCCCACTCGACGGCAAGGGCCTTGGTGAGCGCCTCGACGCCGCCCTTGCTCGCGGCGTACGCGGCGATCCGCTCGAAGCCGGCGCTCGCGTGCACCGAGGAGACGTTGACGATCGAGCCCGACCCCTGCTCCAGCATGACCTTGCCGGCCTCGCGGCAGCAGTGGAAGGTGCCCCGGAGGTTGATGTCGAGCACCCGCCCGAAGTCCTCGTCGGTGACGTACTCGCTGCGGGTGAAGTGCGGACTGATGCCGGCGCAGTTGACGACGGCGTCCAGCTGCCCGGTCGTCTCGGTGATCCGCGCCACCGTCGTCCGGACCGCGTCCGAGTCGGCGACGGAGGCGGGCAGCACCAGCACCTTGCCGCCGTGTCCGGCGAGTTCGGCCTCCAGGCTCTCCAGGTCCGCGGCCGTCCGGGCGGTCACCGCCACGTCCGCTCCGGCCTGGGACAGCGCGACCGCCACGGCTCGGCCGAGGCCCTTGCCCGCGCCGGTCACCCAGGCGGTTCTGCCGTCGAGGCGCAGGTCGGTGTTGACGTCGGCCATGGTTCAGCCCTCCACGGGGATGTCGCGCAGGGTCCGCTTGAGGACCTTGCCCGAGGGGGTACGGGGGAGTTCGTCGACGACGTCGAAGCGGACCGGCACCTTGAACTTGGCCAGCCGCCCCAGACAGAACTCCCGCAGCTCGTCGGCGCCGGCGCCCGCTCCGGGCCGGAACACCACGAAGGCGCGCGGTACCTCGCCCCAGCGAGGGTGGGTGAGGCCGACCACCGCGGCCTCCAGGACGGCGGGGTGCTCGTACAGGACGCGCTCGACCTCGGGCGTGGCGATGTTCTCGCCGCCGGAGACGATCATGTCCTTCTTGCGGTCGTCGATGAAGAGGAAGCCGTCCTCGTCGACGTGTCCGATGTCCCCGGTGTGGAACCAGCCGTCCCTGAGCGCCGCGGCCGTGGCCTTCTCGTCGCGCCAGTAGCCCGCGAAGACCTTCGGGCCGCGCAGCGTGATCTCGCCGAGCTCGCCGGCCTGGACCTCCGTGCCGGTGTCGTCGACGATCCGCACGCGCGTGTGCGGCACGGGACGCCCGACCGAGCCCAGCTTGGACAGCGCGTGCTCGCGGTCGAGGAAGGTGTCGCCGGACACGGTCTCGGTGAGGCCGTAGGCGTCGGCGAACCAGGCGTTGGGGAAGGCGTTCATGATGCGCCGCAGGACCGGCTCGGGAGTCTTCTCGCCGCCGCCCAGGACGAAGCGGACCGACTTGGTGTCGTACGACTCCCGGTCGGGCACCTCCAGGACCGCGTTGACCATGGCGGGTGCCAGCCAGGCATTCGTCACCCGGTGCTCCTGGATCGCCCGCAGAACGCCCTCCGGGTCGAACTTCCGCTGGAGCACCACGCTTCCGCCCGAGTAGAGGACGCCCAGCGCCGGCATGTCCAGGCCGCCCACGTGATAGAGCGGTCCGCAGACCAGCGTGGTGTCGGCCGCGGTCAGGCCGAAGTGGACGATGTGGGCCAGGTTCTTGGCCTGCACGTTCCCCTGGGTGATGCGCACGCCCTTGGGCCGTGACGTGGTGCCCGAGGTGTACATCAGCCGCTGGAGGTCGTCGGGGCCGACGTCCACCGGCTCCACGTGGGCACCGTGATGCCGGTCGAGGAGGGCCTCGTAGCCGGTCCACTCCTCCGACGGGGGCTCGCCGTCGACGAGCAGCCGGTGCTCGAGGTCACCCAGCTTCGCGGCGATGCGATCCACGGGCCGCAGGAACTCCGGCTCGGTCACCAGTGCCTTCGCCTGCGCGTGGCCCAGGATGTACGCCCATTCCTCCTCGGACAGGCGGTAGTTCAGGGGCAGGAACACCGCCCCGACACGATTGACCGCGTAGAGCAGTTCCAGGAACTCGGGCCGGTTGTAGAGCAGCAGAGCCACGACGTCGCCGCGCCCGACGCCCAGCTCGGTCAGACCGGCGGCCAGCCGGTTCACCCGCTCATGGAGTGCGCGCACCGTCAGACGGCGGTCCTCCTGTGTCACGACCACGGCCTCCGGCCGCTGGGCCAGGTGGTAATCGAGGATGCTCGAGAAATTGTGCACGGCGACTCTCCGGCTCGGCGGCCGGGATTGTCCCGACCGGTCGGTTGCCCGTTACCAAGATTTAGTGTACCTCTTGGTCTATAAAACGTTGAGCCGCACTTTACGACGGAGCCCACTGGCCGACAACCATCCGGACGGGCCGAGTCGCTTCCCCCACCGAGGAGGGCCACGTGCCTCGCATCCGCCTCGACACCGACGGACCCGTCGTCACGGTCCGACTCGACCATCCACCCCTGAACGCCTTCGACACCGAACAGCGCCGTGAGCTGGCCGCTGTCGTGCGCGAGTTGGCGGACGACAGTGGGGTGCGGGCCGTCGTGCTGTACGGCGGCGAGCGGCTGTTCGCCGCCGGAGCGGACGTCAAGGCGCTGGCCCTGATGGACGCCGAGGAGGTCAGAGGCTGGAACCGGGCGTTGCAGCGGACCTTCGACGAGGTGGCACGGCTGCCCGTGCCCGTCGTCGCCGCGATCACCGGGTACGCCCTCGGCGGCGGCCTCGAACTGGCCCTCGCCGCCGACTACCGGCTGGCCGCCGGCGACGCGATCCTCGGCCAGCCGGAAGTGCAGCTCGGCATCATCCCGGGCTCGGGCGGCACCCAGCGGCTCACCCGGCTGATCGGGCCGTCACGGGCGAAGAACCTGCTGATGACCGGCCGCCGGGTGGATGCCGAGGAGGCCCTGCGGCTCGGCCTCGTGGACGAGGTCGTGCCCCCGGGCGAGGTTCATGACGCCGCCCTGCGGTATGCCCGGCAGCTCGCCGAGGGGCCCGCCGCGGCCCTGGAGGCGATCAAGGAGGCCGTGGACCACGGCGCCGACACCGCGCTGTCGGCCGGGCTCGCGCTCGAACGGTCCCTGTTCACCGGGGTGTTCGGCACGGTGGACGCCGCCGTCGGTATCCGGTCCTTCCTGGAACACGGCCCGGGCAAGGCCCGCTTCGAGGGACCCGCGCGGGACAACTGACCGCGCCGGGACGGCCGTACGACACGAAAGGGGTGGAGACGATGAGGGCGCTGCGCTGGCACGGTGCGCACGATCTGCGGCTGGAGGAGGTCCCGGACCCGCCGGAACCCGGGCCGCACGAAGCCGTGGTCGAGGTGGCCTGGTGCGGGGTGTGCGGCACCGACCTGCACGAGTTCCTCGAAGGCCCGCACATGATCCGCCTCGATCCGCACCCGTTCACCGGGGCCAGTCCGCCGCTCGCGCTCGGCCACGAACTGAGCGGCACCGTGGTCGCGTTGGGCCGGGCGGTCCCCGGCATCGCGATCGGTGACCGGGTGACCGCCGACCCCGTGTGGCGGTGCGGTGTCTGCTTCTGGTGCGCGCGCGGCGAGTACCACATCTGCCCGAAGAGCGGCTCGATCGGGCTGGCCTCGTCCGGGGCCTTCGCCGATCTCGTCACCGTGCCGATCGCCGGGCTCACCCGGCTGCCCGACAACGTCAGCGACGAGATGGCGGCCGTCGCCGAACCCCTGGCCGTGGGCCTGCACGCGGTCACCCGGGCCGGCGTGCGTCCCGGCGACAACGTCCTGGTCGTCGGCGGCGGCCCCATCGGTTTCGCCGTCGTCCTCGCGGCCCGTCTCGCAGGCGCCGCCGGGCTGTACGTCAGCGAACCCCTCAAGGAACGCCGGGAGAAACTCCTCGAAGTCGGCGTCACCGAGGCCTTCGACCCGCGCGAGAGCGACGTACGCCGAGAGCTGTTCCTGAGGACCGGCCGCATCGGCCCGGACGTCGTCATCGACGCGACCGGCGTCCCCGCGCTCGCCGGCCAGGCGGTGGCCACCGTCCGGCGCGGCGGGCGGGTCGTGCTCGCCGGTGTCGGACACGGCAGCGTCGAGTTCGACATGGGTCAACTCGTCTTCTACGAACGGTCGGTGGTCGGCACACTCGGCTACAACTTCGACATCCCCCGAGTGATCGACCTGATGAGCACCGGGCGCCTGGACGCCTCGCCGCTGATCACCGGACGTTTCCCGCTCTCGGAAGGAGCCGGGGTCTTCGCGGACCTGGCGGCCGACCGCGCAAGGCACCTGAAGGTGCTGCTGACCCCGAAGGGATAAGTGCCATGGATTTCGACCTGCCGGAGGAGACGCAGGACCTGCAGGACATGGTCCGCGAGTTCGCGGCCAAGGAGATCACCCCGAACGCGGCCGAGTGGTCGGAGAACGAGCAGTTCCCGACGCATATCTTCACCAAGCTCGGCGAACTCGGTCTGATGGGCATGCTGGTGCCGGAGGAGTACGGCGGAGCGGGCTCCGACACCGTCTCCTACGTCGCGGTCATGGAGGAACTCGGCGCAGCCGACCAGTCGGTGGCCTCCTCCTGGAACGCCCACTCCACCATCGCCACCCTCCCGCTGCTGACCTACGGCACCGAGGAGCAGAAGCGGCGGTGGCTGGCCCCGCTGGCCCGGGGTGAGGCCATCGGCGCGTTCGGTCTGACCGAGCCCGGCGCCGGCTCCGACGCCGCGGGCATCACCACCACCGCCCGCCGCGCGGACGGGGGATGGGTGATCAACGGCACCAAGATGTTCATCACCAACGCCGGCACCGAGATCAGCCAGGGCGTCACCCTGCTGGCCACCACCGGCCGGGACGAGGACGGGCGGAAACGGTTCGCCACCTTCTACGTGCCGACCGGCACCCCCGGGTACACCTGCGGGGCCAAGCTGAAGAAGCTCGGCTGGCACGCCATGGACACCCGGGAACTGGTCTTCGACGACTGCTGGATCTCCGACGACCACCTCGTCGGTGAGGAGGGCGGCGGACTGCGCCAGTTCCTCTCCGTGCTCGACAAGGGCCGTATCAGCGTGGCCGCGCTGGGGCTGTCCCTGGCGAAGGCCGCGCTCGCGCTCGCCGTCAAACACGCCACGGAGCGGCACCAGTTCGGCCGCCCGCTGTCGTCCTTCCAGGCGGTGGCGCACAAGATCGCCGACATCGGCACGGAGTTCGAGGCCGCCCGCTGGATGGTCTACCGCGCCGCCTGGCTCGCCGACCAGGGCCGTCCGTACGGCAAGGAGGCCGCCATGGCGAAGCTCTACGCCTCCGAGGTCGCCAACCGGGCCGCCTCCCAGGCGGTGCAGATCCACGGCGGCTACGGCTATGTGCGGGAGTCGGAGGTCTCGCGGTTCTACGCCGACGCCAAGATCCTGGAGATCGGTGAGGGCACGAACGAGATCCAACGTGATGTCATCGCACGGGCGTTGGTGAAGCAGGCGTGAGAGGCGAGGGGGCCCGCGGCGGGTGCGGCGGGCCTCTCGGTCACCCTGCCACCGGAGCGTCCCGCCACTCGGCCTCGGGGTCGAGCGGCAGGTCGGGGCGGTCGCGCTTGAACGCCGCCGCCCGCTCCTCCACGTCCGGCAGGGCGGCGCCCGGCGCGCCGAAACCGCGCAGCAGGGTGTCGCAGTACTCGCGTGACAGCTGCGCGGCGTTCCAGCGGCCTTCCGGCCTGACCCACTGATAGGTGTGGTTGTGGAGGTTGAGGAACTGCAGGGTGGCCAGCCGCGCCGGTGTCGCACGGAAGTCGCCGTTCGCGGCGGCTTCCTTGAGCAGCCCCGTGACCAGCCCTTCGAACTCGGCGCGCTGGGCGAGCAGGGTCTCGAGGTAGTCGCCGGTGAGGTTGCGGTAGTCGTGCTCGTAGACCCAGATGTGGTCGAGCCTGCGGAAGATGATCGTGAGCAGCGACTCCGAGAGCAGGCGCAGCCGCAGCAGGGGGTCGGCGTCGAGTTCGGCGATCTGCCGGGCACGGGACAGTAACGGGTCCATCACCCGGGACTGGATCTCCACGAGCAGGTTCTCCTTGGACCCGATGTAGTAGTACAGCGCGCCCTTGGCCAGTCCGACCGCCCGGCCCAGGTCGTTGACGGAGGTCGCCGCGTAGCCCTGGCGGGCGAACAGTTCGGCCGCCGTGTCGATGATCTTCTGGCGCCGGATCTCGTAGTCCGGACCATGGCCCGGTGGTCTGGCCATCGCTTCCCTCCCCGCCCGATCAAGAGTTTGATAGACCAGACGGTACATTAAAAGTAGGACTCAGGCGGCGCGGTTGTGTGCCGCCCGCGCCGGCATTGCGAGGACGCGCATGACGACCGAGGCACCACAGCAGACCGTGACCGGGACCGCGCACGCGGATCAGCTCCTGGAGATGTACCGCCGGATGCGCCGTATCCGGCGTTTCGAGGAACGGGCGTCGGAGCTGTACAAGGCGACGGAAATTCCCGGCTTCCTCCATCTGTCGATCGGCCAGGAGGCCTCCGCCGTGGGCGCCTGCTGGCCGCTCGGCCCACGGGACGGCATCACCTCCACCCACCGCGGCCACGGCCACGTCCTGGCCAAGGGCCTGGACTCGGCGTCGATGATGGCCGAGCTGATGGGCAAGGAGGCCGGGACCTGCCACGGCCGCGGCGGTTCGATGCACATCGCCGACCCGGGCCTCGGGATCTACGGAGCCAACGGGATCGTGGGCGCGGGGCTCCCGATCGCCGCCGGGGTGGCGACCGCGGCCAAAATGCGCGACGCGGGCGACGTGGTCGTGGCCTTCTTCGGGGACGGCGCGGTCGCGCAGGGCATGTTCCACGAGGCGGTCAACCTGGCCGCCGTATGGGACCTGCCGGTCGTCTTCCTCTGCGAGAACAACCACTACTCGGAGTTCTCGCCCGCCGCCGACCAGCACCGGGCCACGCTCTCCGCCCGCGCGGCGGGTTACGGGATCGGGTACGCGCACGTGGACGGCAACGACGTACTCGCGATGACGGGCCTGATGACCGACGTGGTGGCGCGGCTGCGGGCGGGTGGCGGTCCGGTCCTCGTGGAGGCGGAGACCTATCGCTGGCACGGCCACTACGAGGGCGACCCGGAGCGCTACCGCAGCGCCGAGGAGGTCGCCGCGGCCAAGGAACGCGACCCGCTGCTGGTGGCGCGCCGCCATCTGGCGGCGGTCGGAGTGCCGGCCGCACAGGCCGACGCGGTCGACGAGGAGATCGACAAGGAGATCGAGGCAGCGGTGCAGTGGGCCAGGAGCCTGCCCGAGCCCGCCCCTGAGACGCTCTACGACCATGTCTCGGCGCCGCGTCCCGTCGTGGCCGAACCCGCTCCGGCGGACGGCGAGATCTTCCGCTCCATGGACGCCGTACGCCTGGCTCTGGAGCATGAACTCACCGCTGATCCGAGCGTGTTCGTGGCGGGCATCGACGTCGGCGCGGGCGGCAACGTCTTCGGCCTCACCCGTGGTCTGGCGCAGGCCTTCCCGGGCCGGGTGCGGGACACGCCGATCAGCGAGAGCGCGATCCTCGGTACGGCCGTCGGGGCGGCCATGGCCGGGATGAAGCCGGTCGTCGAGATCATGTACATGGACTTCATCGGCGTCGCCCTGGACATGCTCCTCAACCAGGCCGCGAAGCTGCGCTTCATGACCGGCGGCCGGGCCTCCATGCCCCTCGTGGTACGCACCCAGTTCGGCGCGGGCCGCTCCTCCGGCAGCCAGCACTCGCAGAGCCTGGAGGCGCTGCTCGCGCACATCCCCGGGCTGACGGTGGTGATGCCGTCCAACCCGGCCGACACCTATGGGTTGTTGAGGGCCGCGATCCAGGACCCCAACCCGGTCGTCTTCGTCGAGAACCGGCTGCAGTACGGCCTCAAGGGCCCGAAGCCGCCGGTCGACCACATGATCCCGCTGGGCCGCGCGAAGGTGGTCCGGGAGGGCACCGACATCACGCTCGTCTCCTGGTCGCGGATGGTCCAGGAGTCCCTCGCGGCCGCCGAGTCGCTCGCCGGGGAGGGCGTGAGCGTGGAGGTGATCGACCTGCGTACGGTCGCCCCGCTGGACCGGGAGACGGTGCTCGCCTCCCTCGCCAAGACCAACCGTCTGGTCATCGCGCACGAGGCGGTACGGGACTTCGGTGTCGGCGCCGAGCTGGCGGCGCTCGCCGTCGACGAGGGCTTCTGGCACCTGGACGCGCCCGTCACCAGGGTCGCGGCGCCGGCGATGCCCGCCCCGTACGCCCCCTCGCTCGAGCGGCTGTGGCTTCCCTCGCGCGACACCATCGCCGAGACGCTGCGGCGCATCGCGGCGGTGTGAATCACCGTGGACACGAGAGATGGCCCCGGGACCTGGACTGGTCCCGGGGCCATCCCCTTCGTGTCGTCCGGCGCCGCCCCCGGCCCTGTCGGCAGGACTGGCCGTGGGCGGCGGCGGTCGCCGGTCGCCGCCGTGTCAGACGGTCGCGACCGGGGTGAGTGGGCTGCCCTGGGTGCCGGGCAGGTTCAGCGGGGGAGCGGTGAGCAGGAAGCGGCTGCGGTCGTGCTCGCGCAGCCAGGCCGCGAGGTCGTGCAGATACCACAGCTCGCCCATGGGGACGCCGAGCTTGAACAGGCACAGGTGGTGCAGCGGAAGCAGGGTGTGCGGGCCCTGGGCCCGGGTGACGCCCACGCCCTCGATCGCGTAGTTGTCCGAGGCGATCGCGGAGATCTGCGACTCGGCGACCCAGTCGAGCAGCTTCGGGTCGTCGGCGTCGAGGTAGGCCGCGGTCTGGTGGATGGCGACCGGGTCCGGGTTCTTCGCCCAGGACAGGACCTTGGTGGCGAAGCCCGTGTGCAGCAGCAGGATGTCGCCGGGCTCCACCACGACGTTGTCGGCCGCCATGATCTCCTGGAGCTGCGCGAAGCTGACCGGCTGGTAGTCGGTGCCCAGGTGGTGGGCGATGTCGATGAGGACACCACGCCCCTGCACGCCGTGCTGCGCCATGTGCTCCAGGCCCAGATGGCGGGCGAAGCCGATGCTGCCGCTGCCGTCGCCCTTGGCGTCGTCCTGCGGTCCGACGATGTCGGCGTCCGCGCGGTAGCCGTTGTAGTAGATCGCCTCGGCCACCCCGTCGCCGTCGGCGTCGAACTCGGCGCCCTGGTGGGCGAGGGCGTCCCACTGGGTCGAGTACTGCAGCCACAGCGTCACCACGTCGTCCGACCACACGTCGATCAGGTCGGGGTCGAAGTGCTCGCTCGCCTTGATGTTGTAGAAGACGTCCTGCTTGTGCTGGAGGTCCTCGGTGGGCCTCAGGATCGGCGGGTAGCGGCGCTGGTTGAGCGAGGTGCCGCCCGGATAGTCGAGCGGCAGGCTCAGGCTGAAGGTGACCCCGTGCTCGACCTCCCGCACACCCTGCAGGACCTTCTCGGCGGTGAGCAGGTTGATGCGCCCCAGCTCGTCGTCCTCACCGAAGTCGCCCCAGGTCGAACCCGGCGGCCGCTGCTTCCAACGCTTCGTCACGATAAAACGCCTCCTTAGGCGACGGTCCCCGTCGACAGTCGTCCGCATGCTATTTCTAATGTACCGGTCGGTCAACAACTCTGACGACTTAGAATTTTGGCCTTCATATTGGTCGTCAGGATCAATAGACTGACTGGTCGAAACATCTACCACTGGGAGAGGCAATGAGCGAATCCACACAGGCGTGGGTCGCGGCGGGCGTGCGCGCCGTGATCGGGGCGCACACACAGGCCCAGGACGCCGGCCGCACCGACGACGTCGTGGCGCTGTACGCGCCCGACGGTGTCCTGGAACTGCCGGGCATGGACCCCGTCCAGGGGCATGACGCGCTCCGCGAGGCCTTCAAGGGGTGGGCGCCGACGCAGCCGCAGCAGCACCTGGTGGGCAACACCCTGGTCACCTCCACGGGCGACGACGAGGCGACGGCCGTGAGCGACGTCGTCTTCTTCCAGCGCGGTGAGACGGGCTGGGCGCCGCTGGTCGTCGGGCACTACGAGGACACCTTCCGCCGCACCGACGGCACCTGGCTGCTCCAGCGGCGCGTGACGACCTACCAGGCCTGAACCGACCCCCTAGGGAGAAGAAACGATGACCGTGACCGCCGAAGAGGCCCTGGCCGGCGTGCAGAACGCCATCGCCGCCTACACCCACGCCCTGGACGCCGGCCGCACCGAGGCGATCCCCGACCTGTTCACCGAGGACGGCGTCGCCGAGATCGTCGGCCAGGGCACCTTCGAGGGCCGGGAGGCGATCCGCAAGGCCTACGGCGCCTTCGTCCCGCAGGCCCCGCAGCTGCACCTGGTCGGCAACACCATCCTCACCTCGCCGCCCGGCGAGGAGGTGACGGCCAGCAGCAACCTGGTGTTCTTCGCCCGCGGCGAGGAGGGCTGGGCCGCACAGCTCGTCGGCAGCTACGAGGACACGCTGGTGCTCCAGGACGGCGCCTGGAAGTTCCGCAAGCGGGTCACGAGCTTCCTGCCGTAGCCCCGCTGCCCGCACCCGGACGCCCGTGCCGCCTGGTCCACAGGCGGCACGGGCGTCTCGCCCGATCAGGCCTGTACGGGCTGGGCCTTGGCGAACTCGAAGGCGGGGAAGTCGTTCTCGACGGACTCCCGGATCAGCTCCTGGAGCTTGTAGCGCCCGGTCGGGTTGAGGAGCTGCTTGATCGGCTTGCCGGGGATGTTGGCGCCGTAGAAGTAGCTGCTCTTGAGGAAGGACGACTGGCCCTCGTTGTCGTTGACCAGGTCGGTCCACTCCTGCTCCGCGGCGGCCGTGACCGCGACGACGTCATGGCCGTGGTCGCGCGCGTGGACGAGCAGGTCCATGACGTAGTCCACCTGGTCGCCGGAGTAGCGCGGGTTGTTGCCGAGGGCGCCGTGGGGTCCGCCGGGGAAGTAGAAGTTGGGGAAGCCGGCCGTCGTGACGCCGAGGTACGTGGACGGCCCGTCCGCCCAGTACTCCTTGAGTCCGAGGCCCTGTCGGCCCTGCACGCCGAGCCGGTTGAGGGCGCCGGTGCCGAAGTCGTAGCCGGTCGCCCAGATGATGATGTCGAACTCCTGGTGGCCCTCGGAGGTCTCGATCCCGGTCTCGGTGATGCGCACGATCGGCGTCTCGTTGATGTCGACCAGCTCGACGGTCGGCTTGTTGTACGCCTCGTAGTAGCCGGTGCCGAACGGAGGCCGGCGGCCGCCGTAGCCGTGCCCCTTGGGGATCAGCTTCTCGGCCGTCGCCGGGTCCTTGACGATGGAGCGGATCTTGGCGGCGATGAACGCGCAGAACTCCTCGTTGACCGTGGGGTTCGTGGTCATGTCGTAGTAGTGCTCGGAGAGCTTGGTGAAGCCGGGGCTGTTCCACTTCTGCTCGTAGAACTCCTGGCGCTGCTCGGGGGTGTCCTCCAGGCCCGAGCGCATCGTGATCTGGTGCAGGAAGCCGCTGGGCGAGGTGTTCAGGGTGTCCCGGATCGACTCGAAGTTCCCCTTGAGCTCGGCCTGTTCCTCGGCGGTGATCGGCCGGTTGTTGAGCGGGGTCAGCCAGTCGGCCACCTTCTGGTAGACCGTCAACCGGGCGACCTCGTCGGCGATCGCGGGCACGATCTGGACACCGCTGGACCCCGTGCCGATCTGGGCCACGCGCTTGCCGGCGAAGTCCACGGACGTCTTGGGCCAGCGTCCGGTGTGGTGCTGCTCGCCGCGGAAGTCCTCGCGGCCCGGGATGTCGGGGACGAACGGCACGGAGAGGATGCCGGTCGCCGCCACGACATGACGGGCCCGGTGCTCGGTGCCGTCCTCCGTGCGCACGGTCCAGGTCCCCGACGTCTCGTCCCAGACCGCCGAGCTCACCTTCGCGCCGAACTCGATGAGGCGTCGCAGGTCGAATCGGTCGACCACGTAGTTGAAGTACCGCTCGATCTCCGGCTGGCCGGCGAAGTGCTCCGACCACTCCCACTCCTCCCACAGCTCCTTGGAGAACAGATAGCCGTAGGTGTAGCTCTCGGAGTCGAAGCGCGCCTGGGGGTAGCGGTTCCAGTACCAGGTGCCGCCCACACCGCTGCCCGCCTCCAGCAGCCGCGCCGAGAAGCCCTCCTCCTGGGCCCGGTACAGCTGGTAGATGCCGGTGACACCGGCGCCGATGACCAGCACGTCGACAAGGCCGCCGAGGCCCTGGTCCGCCCCGCCGGTCTTGGTGGTTTCGCTCATGTGCTCTCCCGCGTGAGCCTGGATCGATCGATCTGTCGACCGGTCGGTCTAATATTGAGGGTGAGAGTAGAGGAGGCGGTGGATTCCTTCAATGGATGCGAATCTCGCCTGAGAGATTGATTGTACCGACCGTCTGGTCTAACTTTCCGCTCAGGGACGCGAAGCCGCGCAACGGGAGTCAGTCATGAGTGACAAGAGCGTCGAGGAAACCACCGATCTGCGGGCCGCCGGCTGGAAGGCCATGCGGGCCGCCCTGCCCGGCGTGTTTCCCGAGGAAGACGTCGACCTGCGGGACGGCCGCCTCGGCGAGGAGCTCGTCGACATCGGGCTCACCAGTGTCTGGGGCGCCCTGTGGGGGCGCGAGGGGCTCGCCCCGCGCGACCGCAGCCTGGTCACGCTCGGCATCCTCATCGCCCTCGGGGCGGAGACCGAGCTGAAGACCCATGTCCGCATCGCGCTGACGAACGGTCTGACCCAGGAGGAGATCGCCGAGGTCATCTACCACTCCAGCGGTTACACCGGCTTCCCGCGGGCCGTCGGCGCGCGCACCGCCGCCCGCGAGGCGCTGGAGGGCTGACCACGGCCCGGGCCGGGGCCTCGGCCGCCGGCACACCCCACACCACAGCACACGAGGAGCACACATGTCACTGCAGGGAAAGGTCGCGGTCGTCACGGGCGGCGCACGCGGCATCGGACGCGGGATCGCGACCGTGCTCGCGGCCAAGGGAGCCGCCGTGGCGGTCTGGGACCTGAACGCCGAGGGCGCCGAGAAGACGGTGGCCGAGATCCAGGCCGCGGGCGGCAGGGCCGTCGCGGTGGCCGGTGACGCCGCCGACGCCGAAGCCGTGGCCCGCGCCGCGGCCCGCACCCGCGAGGAGTTCGGGCCGGTCTCGATCCTGGTCAACAACGCGGGGACGACCGCCTACGAGCCCTTCACCAGCATCAGCGAGGCCTCCTGGGACCGCATGATCGCGATCAACCTCAAGGGCCCCTTCCTGGTCACCCGGCAGCTGATCCCCGACATGGTCGACGCGGGCTGGGGCCGGATCATCAACATCTCCTCGTCCTCCGCCCAGACCGGCGCCCCGGCCATGGCCCACTACGCCTCCTCCAAGGGCGGCGTCATCGCCCTCACCAGGGCACTGGCGGTCGAGTACATCGAGAAGGGCATCACGGTCAACCACGTCCCGCCGGGCTTCATCGACACCCCGCTGGTGCGCCAGGGCCCCATCGACGTGGAGGCGGCCGCGGCCACGATGCCGATGAAGCGAGCAGGCACGCCCGAGGACGTGGCGCACGCGGTGGCCTACCTCGCCTCGGAGGAGGCGGGCTATGTGACCGGCCAGACGTTCGGCGTCAACGGCGGGCGCTACGTGTACTGACCGGCCCTCTCTTCCGCACCGCACACCGCACACCGCACGAACTCTGCACTGGAGCCACGCATGAGCATCGAGGACGACGCCAAGGCCCCCGCCCACGTCCTGGTGGTGGGCGCCTCCGCGTCCGGACTGACCACCGCGGAGGCCCTGCGCCGCAAGGGCTACGAGGGCCGGATCACGGTGCTCGGCGACGAACCGCACGCCCCCTACGACCGCCCGCCGCTGTCCAAGCAGGTGCTCTCCGGAGCCTGGGAACCGCACCGGGCCGCCCTGCGCACACAGGAGGTGCTGGACGGCCTGGACGCCGGGTTCGTCCTCGGTGACCAGGCCGTCTCCCTGGACACGGCGACCCGCACGGTCCGGACCGAATCCGGGCGCGAGCTGCACGCCGACGCGATCGTGATCGCCACAGGCGTACGACCGCGCACCCTGCCCGGCCAGGAGGGCCTGACCGGCGTACACGTCCTGCGCACCCTCGACGACTCGCTCGCCCTGCGGGGAGACCTGCTCGGCGCCTCCCGCGTCGTGGTCGTAGGCGAGGGCGTCCTCGGCTCCGAGATCGCCGCCACCGCCCGCACCCTCGGCCTGGACGTCACCCTCACCGGCCCGCTGGACGCGCCGATGGCCCTCCAGGTGGGCCCGCTGGTCTCGGGTGCGCTGGGTGAGCTGCACACCGAGCGGGGGGTACGGCTGCGGCTGGGCACCGGCGTCGAGGGGTTCACCTCCGAGGCGGGCCGGGTCACGGGCGTACGGCTGCTCACCGGCGAGGAACTGCCGGCCGACGTCGTGGTCGTCGCGATCGGCGCCGTCCCGGCCACCGAGTGGCTGGCGGACAGCGGCCTCGAACTCGACAACGGGGTGGTGTGCGACTCCCGTTGCCGCGCCGAGGAGGGCATCTACGCCGTGGGCGACGTGGCCCGCTGGCACCACCAGCACCTGGGCCGGCTCCTGCGCCTGGAGAACCGGACCAACGCCACCGAGCAGGCCATGGCGGTCGCCGCCGACATCCTCGGCGCAGACCAGCCGTACGTGCCGGTGCCGTACTTCTGGACGGACCAGTACGACGCCAAGCTCCAGGTGCACGGCTTCCTGCCCGCCGACGCCGAAGTGGACGTCGTGGAAGGCGAGTTGGCGGCCCGGCGGTTCGTCGCCCGGTACCGCAGCGAGGGCCGGGTCACCGGAGTCCTCGGCTGGAACATGCCCAAGCAGACGCGGCTGCGCCGCCAGGAGATCGTCGACGCCCTCGCCGTCGCCCCCTGAACCACCCGCACCCCACCACCGGAACAACCAGGAGAAGAACCATGAAGGTCGTCGTCGACGAAGAGAAGTGCGTGGCCGCGGGACAGTGCGTCGGCGCCGCCATGGACGTGTTCGACCAGCGCGAGGACGACGGCATCGTCGTGCTGCTCGACGAGAACCCGCCGGCCGAACTGGCCGACGACGTCCGCAACGCCGCCGCGGTGTGCCCCGCCCTGGCCATCCGCATCGAGGAATAGCCCCCGAACCTCACCGCTTCCCCCCACCCCCACCACCGGAGGAACAGACCATGGCCGAGGCAGCCACCCGGCACACCGCCGACGAGACGACGTACCACTACCAGGACGACCGGGACGCCAAGTGCCCCTTCGCCCCGCCCCCCGGGCTGCGGGCCCTGAACGAGAAGGGGCCGGTCTCCCGGGCCCGGATCTGGGACGGCAGCACCCCGTGGCTGGTGACCGGGCATGCGGCGCAGCGTGCCATCCTGTCCGATCCGCGGGTGAGTTCGGACGACAAGCGGCCCGGATTCCCCTACCCGAACCAGGCCATGGCGGAGAACGCCCACCACCATCCGCTGACGATCTTCAACGCTGACGGCGCCGACCACACGCGGATCCGCCGCATGATGACGCGCCCCTTCACCCGCCCCCGTATGGAGGCGCTGCGGCCGAAGATCCAGGAGTTCACCGACGAGCTCATCGACAGGATGCTGGCGGGCCCCAAGCCGGCCAACCTGGTGACCGCGCTCTCCCTGCCGCTGCCCTCGCTGATGATCTGCGCGCTGCTCGGAGTGCCGTACGAGGACCACGAGTTCTTCCACGAGCACGCCTCCTTCGCCACCCGCAGCGACAAGACGGCGGAGGACGACCGGCGGGCCAGCGCGGCGCTGGGCGGCTACCTGGCCAAGCTCATCCAGGTGAAGACGGAGAATCCCGGCGAGGACGTGCTCTCCGACTTCGCCGCCCGGGTCAAGGACGGGGACCTCACCCTCCCCGAGGCCACCCTGCTCTCCATGATCCTGCTGATCGCCGGTCACGAGACCAGCGCGACCATGATCACGGTGGGTACCGCGCTGCTGCTGGACAACCCCGAGCAGCTGGCGGCCTTGCGCGAGATCGACGACACCAAGGCCGTCGCGCCCGCGGTGGAGGAGCTGCTGCGGTATCTGACCGTCGCGCAGTTCGGGCAACGGCGCATCGCCGGCGAGGACTTCGAGTTCGAGGGCGCGCAGATCAAGGCCGGCGACGGCATCGTCGTCCCGCTGCCCGCCGGCAACTGGGACCCGGAGGCGTTCCCCGACCCGGAGAAGCTCGACCTCACCCGCAAGGCGACCCACCACCACGCCTTCGGCTGGGGCATCCACCAGTGCCTGGGCCAGCAACTCGCCCGGATCGAGCTGCAGGTCGTCTACGGCACCCTCTACCGGCGCGTTCCTACCCTGCGCCTCGCCGTCGACCGCGACGAGCTCGACTTCCGTCCGGCCGACGCGCTGGCCTTCGGCATCAGCGAGCTGCCGGTGACCTGGTAGCCGGGCGTCCTCCCACCGATCCGCGGGTCCCTTCCGTACGGGCGGGACCCGCGTCGGTATCCGCATCCGCATCCGCAGTACAACAGGAGTCAGGCATGAGTGAGTTGAGCTTCGAAGGACGTGTCGCGGTCGTCACCGGCGCGGGCCGGGGGATCGGCCGGGCCCATGCCCGCCTCCTGGCGGCGCGCGGTGCGAAGGTCGTCGTCAACGACCTGGGCGGCTCGATGGAGGGCGACGGCGCGGACGCCGGCCCCGCCCAGAAGGTCGTCGAGGAGATCGTGGCCGCCGGCGGCGAGGCCGTGGCCGACACCCACGACGTCTCCACATCGGCCGGCGGACAGGCCGTCGTCGACACGGCCGTCGAGCACTTCGGCCGTATCGACGTCCTCGTCAACAACGCCGGGATCATCCGGTGGGCCGGCCTGCCGGAGGTCGATGCCGACAACCTCGAACGCCACCTCGCCGTGCACCTCCTCGGCTCCTTCAACACCCTGCGCGCCGCCTGGCCGCACTTCGTGGAGCAGAACTACGGCCGGGTCGTGCTGACGACGTCGAGCGGTGTGTTCGGGCTGCCCAACAACCTCTCCTACGCGGCCGCCAAGGGCGGCACGATCGGACTCGCCCGCAGCGCCAAGCTGGCGGGCGAGCCGCACGGCATCAAGGTCAACCTGATCGCACCGGCGGCCATGACCCGCATGGGCGGCGGCCCGGAGGAGGAGCCCACTCAGGCGGTGCCCGGACAGCCGTACATGCCGTCGGACGCGGTGGCGCCGATGGTGGCCTACCTGGCCCACGAGAGCTGTCCGGTCAGCGGCGAGATCTACACGGCCGGTGCCGGCCGCTTCGCCCGCCTCTTCATCGCCTCGACCGAGGGATACGTCCATCAGGGCGCCCCGGCCACCGTCGAGGACGTGGCGGGCAACTGGGACGCCATCAACGACGAGAAGGGCTACTACGTGCCCTCCGACCTGATGGCCTGGTCGGGGGCGTTCCTCCAGCACCAGTTCACCCCGATCGCGGACTCGTAGGCGGTCGGAGCGACACGAGGAGAGGGGCCGGGCGGAATGCCCGGTCCCTCGGCGCGTCGCCCCCCCTCACACAGCCCGTTCCATGCACACCAGTTGATCCCGCTCGTCCCATGACTCGGTCACGGTGAACCCGAACCGCTCGTACAGGGCGATGGCCCCGGCACGCCAGCTCCACACCGACAGCCCTACGGTGCCCACGCCGCTCTCCGCGGCATGCGCCAGCGCTGCGGCGAGCAGACCGGACGCGATGCCCCGGCCCCGGAACCCCGGATCGGTCCACAGCCGCTTGATCTCCGACCGTCCGTCGGCGGGAGCGGTCACCACCAGGCAGCCGACGGCGGCGTCCCCGCTCATGGCCACCAGCACGACATCGTCGGCGAACGCGGCGAGCGGGTCCGTGATCTCCGCCCGGTAGCGGTCCGGCAGCGCGTCCACGTCGGTGACCGTCTCGCCCTTCTCGGCCTCTGTCCGCAGGTGGTAGGCCGACAGCAAGGCGGCCAGCCCGGCCTCGGCGGAAGGGGTCCGGCCCGGCCCGCGCAGGATGGAGTACTCGCGCTGATCAGTCATGACGCCAGCATCACATGACAGAAAGCGCGGGTCCGATGCGAGGAAGTCCCGCATCGGACCCGCTCCGAGGACGGACCGTGCCGTCAGGCCGCCTGACCGACCTCGACCTCGTCGAGGCGCCGGCTCCTGGGGATGAGGACGACGAGCAGTGCGCCCAGGGCGCAGCAACCGACCACCAGCCAGAGGCCGTTGGTGAAGCCGGCGTCGAGGTAGAACTGGGTGCCCTTGAGGATCGCGCCGTGCTGGGCCATCACGACGAAGGCCAGCTGGGAGACGACGATCTGGGCGACGCCCTGGCCGAGGGTCTGGGCCCCGTTGGCCAGCGCCTGCTCCTCGGGGGTGACCACCTCAATGATCATGATGGGTACGACGGCGACGACCATGCCCGTGCCCAGCCCCGCGATCAGGCCCATCTCGACGATCTGCGCGGCGCTGTGGTGCAGGTGCGTGCCGATGCCGTAGCCGAGGACCGTGAGTGCCGAGCCGGTGCCCAGCAGGATGCGGGCGTCCACCCGGCGGGCGAGCCAGCCGGTGCCGACGGCCGCGATGATGATCATGGCGCTGATCGGGCTGGTCACGATGGCGTTGTGGGTACCGGACCAGCCCAGACCGCCGGAGACGGTCGGGATGTTCGGCATCAGCACCAGCAGCTGGATCACGACGCCGACGGCGCTGAGCGAGCCGGCCGCCACGGACGTGGCCAGCAGGACGGTCCACACCGGCCGCCGCCGGGTCATGGTCGGCGGGAACAGGGGCTCGGCGACCCGGCGTTCGACCAGCACGAAGGCGAGCAGTGCCACCACCGCGCCGACGACGTACGAGACGAATCTGCCGCTGCTCCAGCCCCAGTGGGAGCCCTGGCCGACCGCGTAGACGGCCGCGGTGACACCGCCGCCGAGGAGGAGGCCGCCGATCCAGTCCATCCGGCCGCTCCCCTCGCGGACCGGGCTCTCGGGCACGAAGGCGGCCACCAGTACGAAACTCGCGGCGGTGCTGATGGCCATGAACCACAGCACACCGCGGAAGCCGTGGTGGTCCAGGAGCCAGCCGGACAGGAACGGCCCGCCGAAGGCGACCAGGCCGACGCCGCCGGCGAGGATGCCGCTGGCCAGTCCGACCCAGCGGCGGGGGAACACATCGCGGGTGATCGCGTAGGCGAGGGGCGCGGTGGCCGCGTAGATGCCCGCGATGCCCCGCCCGATCAGCAGGGTGCGGTAGTCGGTGGCGAGGGCGGCGACCAGGTCGCCGACGAAGCCGAGCGCGGTGGCGACGAGCAGGACCTTCTTCTTGCCGAAAAGGGCCGCGGCCTTGACCGCGAACGGCAGGAAGAAGGTGCCGGTCAGCAGGGTCATCAGGGTGAACCACGCGATCTCGGTGGTCCGGAAGTGGATCGCCACGTCGGCCTGCGCGATGCCGGACAACGCGGCCACCAGGGCGACGAGTTGGACGGTCCACAGCAAGGCGACGACGACGAGGACATTGCGGGTGGTGGAGGGGGCTTCCTTGTGGGCAGGGGGAGCGGCGGTGCGGGTCTGGGACATCGTGGGCCTTCCCGTTGGAGCGGCTGCCGGAAAATTAGACCTAACGGTCGGTACAATGAGCGAGGTGCGCAGGAAAGCAGATCCCCGGCCCATGGCCCGGATCAGGTCCCGCTCAGCGGAATGCCCAGGTGGCGGCTCTCGCCGTGGCACCCGTGGCCCGACGAGGCGCTCGGATGCCGCTCTTCGTGCTGGTCGATGTGCTGATCGGCGTGGAACGCGCGTGTCCCTGTCCCTGGAGGGGGTGCGGGACCTGGGGGAGCGGGAGGCGTCGGTCGCCCCGCCGGACACGGAGGGTCGTCGCCCGGTTCTGGAGCGTACAGCCGCCGCCGGCCCGGCTCCGGACGATCTCGGGTGTGAGCTCGAACCCGCAGGCGGGGATGTGACGGCGCACACCGGCAGGCTCAGCAACGGTTGCTATATTGCGCAATCATCCAACCCGTGGGGTGCGCCCTGACGTGCGGGGCGGTCGTCCGCCGCCCGGCTCTCGCGCCGGCGGTTGGCGTCGGCCAGAGCGTAGGGAGTGGGAGTTGAGCGACCCCTGGGGCGAAGCCCGCGGCCGTGCCGCCACACGTAATCGCTCAACCGGTGTTCCGCGTCAACGCGAGGCCGACGACGCACCGCCCGGCCCGGCGTACGAAGGCCGGGCCGCCGCCCGGCGGGCCGCGCAGTCCCGGGGACGTCGGGCGGGCCGCCGCGCGAAGCCCCTGGCCCGGCGCAAGCGCCTTGTCCGCATAGCCCTGTTCACGGCGTCGGGAATGATCCTGGTCACCGCGGGGGCCGGGGCATGGCTGTACGAGCACCTCAACGGCAACATCAAGAGCGTCGCGATCGACGACGGAGCGGGCGGCAAGGAGAAGGCGGACGCCTTCGGGCGGACCCCGATCAACATCCTCGTCATCGGCTCGGACGGCCGGAACAACAAGGCCGACTGCAAGCTGGGCGGCGGCTGCGGCTCGGCGAGTTCGACCGTCGGGCACAACGCGGACGTGGAGATGGTGGTGCACGTCTCCGCCGACCGCTCCAACGCCACCGTCATGAGCATCCCCCGCGACACCATGACCAACGTGCCCGCCTGCAAGGACCCCGACAGCTCCCAGTCGACGGCCGGCTACTACGGTCAGATCAACAGCGCGCTCCAGTACGGCCCGGCGTGCCAGGTGAAGACCATCCACCAGCTCACCGGCATCGCCATCGACCACTTCGTGATGCTCGACTTCTCCGGCGTGGTGAAGATGTCCGACGCGGTGGGCGGCGTCTCGGTCTGCGTCAGCGACAACGTCTACGACACCTACTCGCACCTGAAGCTGTCCAAGGGCACCCACACCCTCAAGGGCGAGGCGGCGCTGGAGTTCGTCCGCTCCCGGCATGGTTTCGGCGATGGCAGCGACCTCGGCCGTACCGTCTCCCAGCATCTCTTCCTGTCCGCGATGATCCGCAAGTTCAAGAGCGCGGGCACCCTGGCCAACCCGGCCAAGGTCTACTCCCTCGCCGACGCGGCCACCAAGGCACTGACCGTGGACACCGGCCTGGGCACAGTCCGCAAGCTGGTGGACCTGGCGACCGACCTGAACAAGGTCCCGTCCAAGCGCATGACCTTCACCACCATGCAGACCGGCGCCGACCCGACCAACGCCAACCGGGTCGTGCCCGCGGCCGCCGCGAAGGCGCTCTTCGCGGCCATCGCCAACGACCAGTCCCTGAGCGGCGGCAGCAAGAAGAAAGCATCCGCCTCGCCCTCCGCGTCCGGGGCGGCCACGGTGCCGGCCTCCGAGGTCACCGTCCAGGTCGAGAACGGCACCACCATCAGCGGACGCGCCTCGGTGATCGCCAACGCGCTCATGGCCAAGGGCTTCGGCTCCGGCACCACGACGGGCAACGCCCCCGAACAGTCGTCGAAGACGACGATCACCTACGGCCCCGGTCAGAAGGCCCAGGCCCAGACGCTCGCCAACGCCCTCGGCCTGCCCACCTCGCACCTCACCCAGGGCGCCGCGGACGGCGTGGTCCTGGTCATCGGCGGCGACTGGACCAGCGGCACGACCTACAGCTCCTCCGCCCCCGCCGACACCCACGCGGCCGTCTCCAACGCCCACGCCCAGACCGCCGACAAGGCCAAGACCTGCGCCAAGGTCAGCCCCTACAAGACCGTGGAGATCAACGGCGTACCGATGACCCCCGCCCAGGCCTACGCGGCGGCGACCAACAAGAAGGACTCCGCGTCATAGGAGGCATCCGGAACGCGCCGCCTCGGGACAAGGACTGTCAACGGTCGCGCTGCCGACCGCGTTCCTGATCGCCGCAGGACTGCGCCGGACGTCGGACTGCGCGGACTTCACCGGCTGCCGGGCTGCGTCGGCCGCAAGTCTGTGTCGGGACGGCGTCGGCAACTGGCCTGCGTCGTCTGCCGGACACGTCGGCCCCAGGTCTCGTCGGCCGTCGGAGCGCGTCGGCCGCGAGACCGACCAGGGGGTGTCCGGCGGATCAGGTCGGCCGTGCGGCACGGCACCTCCTGGCCAAGCCGAGCGGGGCCCTGGGGGTCCCCCCGCTCGAGCGAAGCCGAGAGTGGGGGAGCGTGCAGCTGCAAGGCGGAGGAGGGCGGCGATGCGGAGCATCGGCAACCGACGAC